>NZ_JBHWZJ010000209.1:0-12482 GCF_042728415.1 Streptomyces sp. NPDC060198
CACGCGGGTGTCCCGGCCCCCCACCGGCGCGCGCGGCTCAGAACTCGTTGCCCCAGCAGTAGCGGGCGAGGGTCTCCACCTGGATCAGCTTGCGGTGCTGGTCCTCGGCGCCGAGCAGCGGGCGGGCGGCCACGTCGGCGAAGCCCCGGGAGGGTGCGAGCGCCATGTCCTCAAGGTCCTTGACCTCGGCGGCCGCGTCGATGCGGGCCATCACCGCGTCGATCTCCTCCATCGCGGCGGTGGTCGCGTCCACCGCTCCGAGGCAGGCGTCGCGGTCCTCGGGGAGGGCGCGCAGCAGGTCGAGTTCGGCGTCGGTGCCCCGGTCGAGGGGCAGCACCCAGCGGTCGGCGGCGACCGCCGCGTACAGCCGTTCGGCGCGGGCGCGGTCCACCGCGGCGGGGGCGGCCCAGCCGGGGGCGATGCCGATACGGACGCCTTCCGGGCGCTCGTCCAGCCGCACCGCGAGGGCTTCCACGGCGAGGGCGTCCTCGAAGGAGAGCGCGCCGATGGCGCCGGATTCGGTGGCGGTGTGGGCGAGCAGCAGCGGGTTGTTCAGCTGGATCAGCCGCACTCCCCGCGCGACCAGCAGCTGGATCTCCGCGTGGATGATCTCCGCGAGGGCCTCGCCGAGTTCGCGGGCCGAGGCGGGGCCGCCCGCGCCGGCGAGCGCCGGGTCGAAGGTGGTGGCGGCGAGGTAGGCCGGGGAGGGCAGCGCGACCTTGGGCGCGACGACCGTCAGCTCACCGAGCAGGCCGGCCCACTCCGCGACCAGCGGCCCGTCCGCCTTGGGAAGGGTCTCGGCCACCCAGCGGGCCAGGCCGCCGGTCTCCTCGCCGGTGCGCCGGAATCCGGTGACGCCGTCGAAGACCGCGCTGCGGAAGTCCTCGCGGGGCAGGTCGCCGTCGGTGACGACGGTGGAGCGCAGCCGCCGCTGGAAGACCACGGCCTCCTTGACCGCGGCGAGTTCGGCGTCGCGCAGCGTGTCGGCGTCGCCGCTCTCACGGGCGGCCAGCAGGGAGGGCGGCCGGACCAGGCTGCCGTGGTGGTCGATGCGGTAGTTGAACGTGTCCGCCATGGTTCAGGCGTCCTTTCCGGCGTTCGTGTCGGGCTTGCCGGAGACGCCCCAGGCGGCGAACTCCAGTTCGTAGCCGAGGGCGGCGAGAACCTCGTCGGCGATGGCCTGGTCCTCGTCCGCGGTGCCGCCGGCGATGCCGAGGCCACCGATGATCTCGCCGTCCTTCTTGATGGTCACGCTGCCCTCGGTGGCGAGGATGGGCATCGCCGCGCCGGGCAGCTGGGAGAGCTGGGAGAAGAAGACCGGCTGACTCTCCTGCCACTTCTTCAGCATCTTGCCGGGGCGCTGCATGACGGCTGCCGTGTACGCCTTGGCGCGCGCGATGTCCGGGGTGAGCGGGCGGGCTCCGTCCGGTCGGCGGATGGCCACGGGGAAGCCTCCGGCGTCCACCACGGCCACGCTCACCGCCTTGCCGAGCGCCTGGGCACGCTTGTGGGCCTCGTCGATGATCTCTTCGGCGGCGGCGAGGGTGATGTTGCTCATGCGGTTTCCTTCTGGGCGGTGAGGGTGCGGCGCAGCCGGGCGACGGCGGCGTTGTAGGGCTCCGGCGTCTCCCAGTACATGGAGTGCGGGGCGCCGGGGACGATCTCCAAGTGCGAGCCCTCGACCAGTTCGTGGGCGCGGGTGACCGTCTTGACGCTGAGTACCGCGTCCTTCTCGCCCGCGAGGAAGGCGACGGTGACGCCCGAGTCCCGTATCTCGTCCAGGCCGGGGCCGTTGGTGTCGAGGTTGCGCAGATCCTGCATGGTGGCCGTGTTGAAGGTGCCCATCTGCTGGAAGAGGAAGGTGAGGTCCTTCCGCTCCTGCTGGAACTGCCGGGTCAGCAGCCGGTCGATGACGGGGAGTTTGACGGCTTCGGCGCGGTCGGCCGCGGCGAGTTCGGTGAGCTCGGGGTGACTGATGCCGCCCAGCGAGTGGCCGAGGACGACCGAGCCGACGCGCTCGGGGCGTACCAGACCGGCGCGCAGGGCGGCGACGGAGCCGATGGACTGGCCCACCAGCATCGCGTCGGTCAGGTCCTCCTGGTCGAGCACGGCGACGACGTCTCCGTAGAAGGCCTGACCGTCGAACTCGGTCTGCGGCTCGGACAGTTCGGTCCGGCCGAAGCCCCGCAGGTCGAGCGTGACGACGGTGAACTCGTCACGGAGCGCGGCGACTTGCTGCCACCAGGCGGCGTGGTGGCCTCCCGATCCGTGCACGAACACGATCGCGGGGCCGCTGCCGTGGCGCTCGTAGTAGACGGACGCGCCGTCCGAATCGACGTAGGGCATGGAACGATCTCCTTATCGCAGGGGCTGGTGCCGCGACCGGTCGTCTCTACCCCTTGAGGAGCGGCGTTCGGTGCGTGCGGTCGCGAGGCGGCCGGAAGTCCTCGCGGCGGGGCCACCAGGGCTTCCGGCCGACGCGGCGGCGGGCGGTGCCGGGCGTCGCCGGGCGGTCGAAACTCCTGGGGCACGCGTCAGTTGGGGCGCTTGCCGTGGAAGACCAGCTCGATCATGGTGTGATCGGGGTCGTGGATGTAGCAGAACTTCGACTGGTTCTCAGGGCGTTCGATGGGACGGGTGTGCCGGATGCCCAGGTCGGCGAGGTGCTCCATGAAGTCGTCCCAGTCGTCGACTTCGACGGCGAAGTGGTACGGCGCCATCCGGTCCATGTCCTCGACCGGGGTGAAGTGGAGGTCGAAGTTGCCGCGGGTCATCAGCACCACACGGGTGTTGGACTTCGGCATGATCCGCTTCATCCCGAAGACCTTGGTGTACCAGGCCGCGGTCCGGTCGGGGTCGGTGGTGGGGAAGTTGACGTGGTGGATGTAGCGGGGTTCCTTGCTCACGGCGTGCTGCCTTTCGGGGGGAGGGTTTCGGGACCGCTCAGGGGCGGCCGGGCTCGGCGAGGACGGTGTTCGTCAGGACGCCGATGCCACTGATCTCGACGTCGACCGTGTCGCCGGCCTCGATCTGGCTGGTGGACTCGGCGCCCATCCAGAGCACGTCACCGGGGTGCATCGTGATGTGCTTGGTGATCTCGACCATGAAGTCGTAGGGGTCGAAGACCATGTCGCCGGTCGGGAAGAGCGCGCGGGTCTCGCCGTTGACGCGCAGGGTGGTGGTCTGCGCCAGTGCGTCGACGTCGGTCTCGATCCAGGGGCCCATCGGCTTGAAGGTGTCGCTGTTCTTGGCGCGCCAGAACGTGCGGTCCTCGTGCTGCCAGGCGCGTGCGCTGACGTCGTTGCCGATGGTCCAGCCGAAGACGGCGTCCCGTGCCTGCTGGTAGGTGGCGTGCCGCAGCGTCCTGCCGATGACCGCGACCAGCTCCGGTTCGGCCTCGAACCGGCCGTGCACTCCGGCGGGTTTCACGATCGCCGTACCGTGGCCGGTCAGCGCGTTGTTGGCGCGGTAGCCGGCCTCGGGGCGCTCCGGCACGACTCCGGCCTTGTCGCCGAGCAGTCGGGCGTGCTCGATGTGGCGCGGGTAGTTCATGCCGACGGCGTAGAAGACGGGCGGGACGACGGGCGGCAGCCAGTCGGCTTCGGCGAGCGGGATGGTGCCGATGACGGTGGGATCGCCGTCCAGCGGGGAGTCGGAGAGCAGGCGTACGGAGTCGTCCTCCACGCGCCCCCAGACGGCCCGGCCGCCCACCCGGACTCGGGTGTATCGCATGGTGGCTCAGTCCGTCAGCAGGTGGGAGACGCGCTTGGTGACCAGGTAGGCGTCCAGGCCCTCCGGGCCGCCCTCACGTCCGTAGCCGCTGGCCTTGACCCCGCCGGAGGGTGCCTCGTGGGTCGACCCGCCGCAGTGGTTGATGGAGAGGATGCCGGCCTCGAACTCGCGGGTGAGGCGCTCGGCGGTGGCGGCGGAGCGGGTGAAGCCGTACGCGGCGAGCCCGTAGGGGAGCGAGTTGGCGATCCGCAGGGCCTCGTCGAGTTCGCGGAAGGCGACGATGGGCGCGAGCGGGCCGAAGGGCTCCTCGGACATGAGCGCCGCGTCCTCGGGGACGTCGGTGAGGACGGTGGGGGCGAAGAAGTAGCCCGCGCGGTCGAGGCGCTCGCCGCCGGTTCGGATCTTCGCACCCTTGGTGACGGCGTCGGCGGTGAGTTCCTCCATCGCCCGCAGCCGGCGCTCGTTGGCGAGCGGGCCCATGGTGACGCCCTCGTCCGCCCCGTCGCCGACCACGACCGCCTCGGCGGCGCGGACGAACTCCTCGGTGAACTCCTCGATCAGGCTCTCGTGGACCAGGAAGCGGCTGGGCGAGGTACAGACCTGGCCGGCGTTGGCGAACTTGGCGGCGGCGGCGCGGCGGGCGGCGGCGACCGGGTCGGCGTCCGCGCACACGATGACCGGGGCGTGGCCGCCCAGCTCCATGAGGGAGGGCTTCATCTCGGCCCCGGCGGCGGCGGCGAGCAGCTTGCCGACCGGCACCGAGCCGGTGAAGGCGATCAGCCGGGTGGCGGGGTGCGCGATGAGGTGCGCGGACACCTCGGCGGGCTCGCCGAAGACGAGGTTGAGCACGCCGGCGGGCAGCCCCGCGTCCTCGAAGCACCGGACCAGTTCGACGGCGGTCCCGGGGGTCTCCTCGGATGCCTTGATGACGAGGGAGCAGCCGGCCGAGAGCGCCGCGGCGATCTTCCGCATCGGTGAACCGGCGGGGAAGTTCCACGGGGTGAAGGCGGCGACCGGGCCGACGGGGCGGCGGCGGACGGAGAGCAGGGTGCCGTCCTCGGAGGGGATGATCCGGCCGTAGGCACGGCGCGCGTCGTCGGCGTCCCAGCGCAGGGCTCCGGCGACCCGCTTCGCCTCTCCGGCGGCTTCGCGCAGTGGCTTGCCCTGTTCGCGGGTCATGACGCGGCCGACCCGGTCGGCCCGGGAGGCGAGCAGGTCGGCGGCCTTGTGCAGGATCGCGGTGCGCTCGGCTATCGGGGTGTCGCGCCAGAGCGCGAAGCCGGCCTCCGCCGCTTCGGCGGCACGGTCGAGGTCGGCGGTGGTGGCGAGCGGGACGTGTCCGATCACCGTTGCGGTGGCCGGGTTCACGACCGGTACGGTCGCTCCGGCCCCTCCCTCGCACCATTCGCCCGCTATGTACATGCGGATGGCGGGGTAGTCGTCGTGGGTCGTCATGGGTGCGTGTGCCCTCTCACGCTCGGCGGGTCGGATGTCGTCAGGCGGTGGCTGCCCGGAGGCGGCGTCGCAGACCGGTCAGGAGGCGGGGTTCCCGGGGGCGTCACGGGAGGTGCGCAGAGTCCAGATGTGGTGCGGCGGGGTGGTCTCGTGGACGCGCGTCTCGTACGAGGAGTCGACGCGGTCCATGTCCGCCGCGTACTCGACCCGGCCGCCGCAGGGTGCGTGGACGAAGCGGAAGACGTTGGAGCCGACGGTGTGCCGGCCGAGCCTGCGGGCTTCCTGCCAGCCCTGGGCGATCATGTGGTTGCCGCCCTCGATCACGTCGTCGAAGCCGGGGACCTCGTAACTGACGTGGTTGACTCCGGCCCGGTCCGGGCGGTGGCAGAGCAGGAAGTTGTGCTGGTCGTCGTCGCCCTCGCACTGCATGAAGGTGCCCATCGGCTTGACGACGTCGGTCGCCCGGAAGCCGAGCCGGTCGAGGTAGAAGGCGACGGCCTCCTCCTGTCCGGTCTTCGGGATGTTGAGGGCGACGTGGCACATGCGCAGCGGGCGGACCTGGCCGACGGGCTCCAGCGGAGTGTTCCAGCGACGCACGGTTCCGGAGACGTTGGCTTCCCGGGGGCCGGCAAGGGCGTCGGGCGCCTTGGGGCGGGCGAGGGCGAGACCGAGGCCGAAGCCGGTCTCGTCCCGGGTGCGGTGCACCCCGTCGCCGGTGAGGGTGACTTCGCGGTCGACGCCGACCCGGGCGACGAGATCGGCCAGCTCCGCCTCGGTGTCGACCCCCCAGACCACCTCGCGCAGGGTGGGGCCGTCTTCCAGCGCCGGCGGCAGCGAGGGGTCGGGGTGGGTGTCGAGGTGGAGCGTCTGGCCCGCCAGCGTCTCGAACGTGGCACGGGTGGCGGTCCGTTCCACCGGGATCAGTCCGAAATCCGTGAAGAAGCGGACGCATTCGTCGAGGTCGTCGATGCTGTAGGTGACCGACTCGATTCTCTGGATTCCCATGAACTCCTCATTTCGCGGGTCGCGGGCGCTGGACGCGTGACACCGGCCCGGTCAGCATAGAAATCCGGGCGCGTGGCCTCAATGACCCGGTATTTCGGATGGTGCAATCATTTCTTGCGCGGACGGTCGCGTCGTCCGGCCGGCGCCCGAGGGCTGTCCCGTAATTCGTGGTGGATCAGTGCGCGGCGTCGGATGCGGTGCGTCGCAAGGCGGAGAAACATCCGCATACGGGATGGCGCATGCGGGACGTTCCGACAACGCGGCGAGGTGCCGTAGCCGGCTTCGCGCACCCGCCAGGAACAGCGGGACAGCACTCGGGGGCCCCGTGCCTCACATGGCGGGGATCGGGTTCTCGGAGAACCACTTGGCGAGGAATTCCAGGAAGACGGTCACCTTGCGCGGCGTCTCCTGGCCGGGGCCGTAGATGGCGTACAGCGGCCGGTCGGGCACCGCGAGCTCGGGCAGCAGCACCCGGAGCGCGCCGGAGACCAGGTCGTCGTAGGCGGGCCGCTGCGGGAGCAGGGCGATCCCCCTGCCGTGCACGGCGGCTTTCTGCAGCGCGATGTAGGAGTTGGAGGAGAACGCGACGTTGCGGATCTTGTGCAGGGTGCTCGCGTGGCCGTGCCCGACACGCCAGACGGGGTCGTTGACGTGGACCAGGCAGTCGTGGACGGCGATGTCGTTCGGGTGGCTCAGCGTCCCGTGCTTCTCGAGGTACTTCTCCGACGCGCACAGGACGAAGGGCAGTGAGGCGATTTTCTTCAGCCGGACACTGGAATCCCGCAAGTCGCGCGTGTGGAAAGCGATGTCGAATCCACCGTCCAGGAAATCATAGGTGCGATCCGAGATGCCGCCCAGCTCGAAACGGACGACTATTTTCGGATGGGCGACGGAGAACGCGGATATGGCGTCACCCAGATCGAGACTGCCTATCCACTTCGGACAGATGATGTTGAGCGACCCCTCGGGGCGGTCGTGGAGCTGCGCGATGTGGGAGTCCTCGGCGGAGATCTCCTCCAGGATGCGCGCCGCGAACTCCGCGTAGCGGAGTCCGGGCTGGGTGAGGCTGACGGAGCGGGCCGTGCGGTTGACGAGGCGGACCCCGATCTGGCGTTCCAGTTCCGCGACATGGCGTGAGATGAGCGATCCCGAGGAGCTCAGCGCTTTGGCCGCCCCGCTGAAGCTGCCGATGTTGGCGACGGTGACGAAGCTGCGCATGAGGAGCAGACGGTCCATGGTGGTACCTCCGGCCGTTCACGGCCCCAGTGGTGGCAGGGCCGTGTCGGGCGGGTTGTGCGGGTGGAGCCTCCGCGCTGCGCTCCGGAACGGGATCACTCAGCTGGGTTGCGCGGAATGGGGGTGTGGGCCCGGGGCTCAGGGGCAGTACTGCGGAGCCTTGTCCAGGTTGTCCTTGGTGACCAGCAGGATCGGCGTCTTGTCGATCTTGCTGATCTTCTTTTTGTCGAGCAGTCCTATCGCATTAGTCACCGCAAGGGAACCCGTGCTCATGGCCGAGTTCGCCACAGTTGCGGAGAGTTCGCCCTTCTCGACCCCTTCGAGGCCCCGGTCGGTGCCGTTGACGGTGACGATCTTGACGTCCTTGCCGGCCGACGCGAAGGCGGTACGGGCGGCGAGCGCCATCTCCTCGTTCGCGACGAAGGCGTAGCCCAGGTCCGGGTGCGCCTGGATCATGTTCTCGGCCACGTCCTTGGCCTTGGCCGCGTTGAACATGCCAGGCTGGTTCGCGACGACCTTCGCGGTGGCCGGCAACGCCTTGGTGAATCCGGCGACCAGCATGTCGGAGGCGGCTCCCGGAGCGCCGGCGATCACACCCACCTCCACGGACTTGCCCGCGGCGTCCTTCTCGACCCAGCCCGCGTCCAGCGCGCCGACCGCACCCAGGTCCACGACGACCGCGCCGAGGATCTCGGAAGGGTCGTCGGTGACGACGGAGGTGAGGAAGATCGGGATGTTGGCGCTCTTCGCCTTGGCGATGTCGCCCTTGAGCGCGTCGACGTTCACCGTCTGCACGATGAGCGCGTCGACGTTGCGCGAGATCATGTCCTCGATGTTGGACAGCTCGGTGCCGGGGTTCTGGTGCGAGTTGGCCGTGTAGACCTTCGCGTCGCCGGTCTTGGCCGTGTTCTCCACGGCCTTCTGGAGACAGGTGTGGAACTCCGTGTCACCGCCGTTGACGAAGCCGAGGGTGACGGAGTCGCCGCCGCCCGAACCGGACTGGCCGCTGCAACCGCTGAGAGCCAGCGCGGCTCCCACGACGGCCGTGGCCAGCACTCTTCGCGGGTGGGTGGTCAGGCTCATGGTGTATCGCCTTTCGTGGCGTGCGTGGGACATCTTTGGCCGTGCACAGACGTCGGGTTGCCATGCCGGAGGGACGGACTGCCCGACGGGGTACTTCAGTTGTGGGACCTCTTGTGGAGCTGGTTGGCGATCGCCGCGATGAGCAGGACCGAACCGACCGAGATCTGCTGGAAGTAGCTGGACACCTGAAGCAGGTTCAGGGCGTTCGCGACGACGCCGAGCAGCACCACGCCGAGCGCGGTGCCGACGACGGTGCCGCTGCCGCCCGCCAGCGAGGTTCCGCCGATGACGACGGCGGCCACCGCGGTGAGCTGCAGGGTGAGGCCGCCCGTTCCGGGGCTGCTCGCGCCGAGCCGGGACAACAGCATCAGCCCGGCGAGTCCGGCGAGGGTGCCGGCCAGCCCGTAGAGCAGGAGCTTGTTCCGGTTGACGCCGATGCCGCTGAGGCGGGCGACGTGCTCGTTGCCCCCGATGGCGAACGCGTCCCGGCCGAAGACGGTGAACTTCATGACCACTGCGGCCACCACCAGTACCGCGATCGCCACGATCAGCAGATAAGGGACGCCGAGGATCTTGCCGTTGCCCAGCGAGGAGAGGTGGGTGCCGATGGACACGCTCAGACCGTCCAGGACGAGCAGGGCGACCCCGTCCAGCAAGGTGGCCGTGGCCAGTGTGGCGACGAACGGAGCCACGTTCGTGTAGGTGACCACGAGTCCGTTGACCAGACCGATGAGGGTCGCCAGCACCAGGGAGACGACGACCGTCACCGTCGTGGACTCACCGTGGGCCAGCATCTGGGCGGCCACCGCGGTGATGACGGCCGCGTTGCTGCCCATGGAGAAGTCCATGCCTCCGGCCGTCATGAGCAGTGTGAGACCGGCGGCGAGCACCGCGGACACGCTGACCTGGCGGAGGACGTTGATGAGGTTGGTCGAGCTGGCGAACGAGTCCGTCTCCAGGCTCGCGAACACCACCACGATGATCAGTACCGCGACGAGTCCCGCGTGCGGGACACCGAAGAGGGACCGCAGCGAGGTGCGTGACCCGGAAGCGGTGTCCGGGGCGCTTTCTTTCGCTCGGGGCTGTGCCGGGGGCGCTTCGAGGCTCACTTGCTCTGTCCTCCGAGGGCGAGGGCGACGAGTTGGTCGCGGGTGATGGTGTTGACGTCGTGTTCGGCGACCGCCCGTCCCGCGCTGACGACGATCACCCGGTCGGCCAGCCGCACGACCTCCTCGGCGGAGGAGGAGGCGAGCAGTACGGCCACGCCGCGTGCGGCGAGGTCGTCGACGAGGGTGTGGATGTCCGCGATGGCCGCGATGTCGACACCGTTGGTGGGGTCTTCGAGGAAGCAGGCGACGGGCGCGGTCTCCAGCCACTTCGCCAGCAGGACCTTCTGCTGGTTGCCTCCCGAGAGCCGGCCGACGGCCGGGTTGCGGGTCAGCGAGACGACTCCGTAGCTCTCCCGCCGCGGCGCGGCCCGGCGGGTGAGCGCGGACCAGCGCTGGAGACGTCGCCGCTCCAGGCGGTCGCTGGCCAGCATCAGGTTCTCGTCCAGGGAGAGTTCCGGGATCAGCCCGAGGGCTCTGCGGTCGCCGGTGACACAGCGCAGCCCGCTGGCGAGCGATCGGGGTATCCGGCCGAAGGGGACCGCCTTGCCGTCCACGGTCATCTCGCCCGCGTCGGGGCGCCGGCGGCCGGAAAGCAGGTCGAAGAGGCGTGACTGCGCGTCCCCGGCGGGGCCGAGGACGGCCACGATCTCGCCCTTGCGCACGTCGACCGCGAAGTCCTCGATGGTGCGCCCGTGTGTGAGCCCGCGGACCGCGAGGCCGATCTCCCCGGCGGGGGCCGGGCGTCGGGGACGGGTGGAGACGACGTCCCGGCCCACCATGGAGCGGACCAGCCCGGCTGCGTCGGTTTCGGCCGCCGGTCCGCTGTGCACCACCGCGCCGTCCCGCAGGACGGTGACGTGGTCGGCGACGGACAGCACCTCGTCGATGTAGTGCGAGATGTAGACGACGGCCATGCCCTCGTCCCGCAGGGTCCGTACCAGCGCCCTGATCCGGTCGGCGGCCTCGGCGCCCAGGCAGGCGGTCGGCTCGTCGAGGATGAGGACCTTGCCGCCGCGCCTGACCTCGCGGGCGACCTCGACCATGGTCTGCTCCGCTACGGTCAGCCCGCCCGCGGTCCGCTCCACGTCGATGCTGATGCCCAGGTCCGCGAGGGCTCTGCGGGCCTGCTCCCTGACCGACTTCCAGGCGACGAGGGCGCGGGGCGCGGGCAGGTCGCCGAGGAGGATGTTCTCGGCGACGGTCAGGTCCATGACCAGCTCGCGGCGCTGCGGCACGGTCGAGATGCCGAGCCGTCGCGCCTGTCGTGTCGACAGGCCGGGCTGCGCCTGCCCGTCGATCTCGATGGTGCCGCCGTCCGCTTGGTGGACCCCGGCCAGCACCTGTACGAGGGTGGACTTGCCGGCCCCGTTCATACCCATCAGGGCGTGGATCTCGCCCGGCCTGATGTCGAGGGAGACCCCTTTGAGGGCGGCGGCTCCGCCGAAGTTCTTGCGGAGGTCGCGGATCCGGACCACCGGCTCCCGGGGCGCGCCGACGGGCGTGCCGGTGGTGGTGCTCCCGTGGAGCGCGGTACTGGGTGTCACGTCGGTGCTCCCCTCGGTACGTCGGTCGGCGGACGGTTTCACGGCTGCGACCGGTCCCCGCCGGCAGGGACGCGCGCGAATCCGCGGACGTCGGGGAACGGCGGCTCGCGGTCTGCCTGCAGGTCCACCTGGAAGGTGTTCAGGCACATGCCGAGCATCGTGAAGTTGCCCAGCGAGCCGATGGCGTCGACCAGGCCCTGGGAGCCGAAGTGCTCGTGGGCGGCGGCGAAGGTCTCGTCGGAGACGAAGTGCTTCTCCAGCACCTCCTGGCAGAACGTGTAGAACGCCGTGTCCGCCTCGTTGTCGAACTCGGGCGTGCGGCGCTCGGCGATCGCGTCCACGGCGGCGGCCGGTACGCCGGCCTCGATCGCCGCCTTGACGTGGGCGTTCCAGGAGTACTGGGCGTCCCAGTTGCGGGCGGCCATCAGGAGGGTCAGCTCCCGCAGATGCTTCGGCAGGTCCGAGTCGAAGCGGACGAACGCCCCGAGGGACTCCACGCGTTCGCAGAGTTCGGGGCTCTGCAGCCAGACCCGGAACGGACCACGCACCCCGCCGCGACGGGCGGTGATGCGGGCATGGAGCTCCTGCTGGTGCTCGTTCATCTCTTCGGTACTCAGAACGGGGAGGCGCATGGCCGGTCCCTGCCTTTCGATCTGCGACACAAACTGGAAATGTGCGATGGCAGCAGACCGTACATCCGGCTGGTAGAGGCTCACCCTTCTCGGAATGCAAGGTAAAGGTGCGCATCCGGGGACTCTCGGCCGAGCCCGTTTCCCATAACGTCGGACGACGCCTCGCCGTCGAAAGGGTTTGCGCATGAGCGTCATCGTCAAGGCCGCCACCGTCCCGCTGCTGGACCGTGGAGGTGCGATCGTGACGACCCCGCTGGTCACGACCGTGTCGGCGGGAGGCGAGAATCGGATCACCAGCGGAATGAGCGTTTATCCGGTCGGCTCCGGGGCGCCGATGCACTCGCACAACTGCGACGAGCACGTGACGATTCTCGAAGGGCAGGCCGAAGTGCTGGTCGAGGGCTCCGTGACGCGTTTGGAGCGCTACGACACCACGTACATCCCGTCTCCCGTACCCCACCTCTTCCGGAATGTCGGGGACACTCCCCTGCGCATCCTGTGGGTCTATACCTCGGGCACGGTGACCCGCACGTTCACCGACACCGGGGTGACGGTCGAGCACCTCTCGGCCGAGGACCAGATGGGGCGCTGACCGGCGGTCCTTCGCCCGGGGGTGCGGCGGTCCGGTCGGGGGCCGCGCCAGCGCACCGTACGGGGGCTGCGCCGACGGCCCGGCACCGAACCCT
>NZ_JBHWZJ010000210.1:0-12461 GCF_042728415.1 Streptomyces sp. NPDC060198
GGGCGGCACCCCTGTCGGGTGCCGCCCTCCGGCGGTTTCGGCCGTCCTCGGTCCTGTGGCCCGCGGTCGTGGCGCGAGGAACCGGTCAGTACGCGCTGTCGACGTTGTCGATCGAGCCGTACTTGTCGGCCGCGTAGTTGGCCGCGGCGGTGATGTTGGCGACCGGGTCGTACTGGCTGTGGACCGTGCCGGCGACGTGGTAGTAGTCGAAGGTCGGCTTGACGACCTGGAGCAGACCGATCGACGGGATGCCGTTCTGGGCGTTGACGTCCCAGTTGTTGATGGCCTGCGGGTTACCGCTGGACTCGCGCATGATGTTGCGGTGCAGCCCCTCGTACGTACCGGGGATGCCCTTCGCCTTCATGATCGCGAGGGATTCCTGGATCCAGCCGTTCAGGTTGTCGGCGTAGACAGGCTTCCGCTCGGCGGAACGGCTCGCGGTCTCGCCGGACGAGCGCTTCGCGGCGTCGGCCTTCGCCCGGTCCGCAGCCTTGACCTTCGCCGCGGCCTCGGCACGCTCCGCGGCCTTCGCGTCGGTCAGGGCCTTGGCGTCGGCCACGGCCTTCTTCCGGGCGGCCTCGTCCTTCGCCTTCGCGGCGTCGGCGGCCTTGACCAGCTTGGCGGCGGTGGTGTTCTGCTCGATCACGCTGTCCTGCACAGCCTTGGCCCGGGCCGAGTCGGCTCCGGACGCGAAGACGACCGGGGACGCCGCCACGGAGGCGTTGGTGCTCTCGGCCTGCGCGTTGCTCGGAACCAACGAGAACGTCAGGGCGGCGACACCCAGCGCGGAGACGCCGGCGGCGGAGAGCTTCTGCGTCGTGTTCAGACGACGGGTTCGGTCAAATATGCGGGACGCGGACATCACAGACGTACCTCTTCGAGTCGTGGGTGACCCTCGCGGGACACGGAGACGGAGAGTGGCGGTGCGCCTCTCTGTCAGGTGGACAAGTGCAATTCTTAGCGACCGCAAAATGCCCTGGCAAAGGTGTGACGTACGAAGTCGGGTAGTGGATCAGAGACTTATGTCCGTTTCATGGAGGGCGGTCATGACCGGCTAAATCGCCCCTATTCATCCACTAGCGGGCTTCGTACGTGACGTGAGTCCTATGCGTGGGCTCACATGGTCGGATCGCCGATCTGACTGTGCGTTGCAAGAGCAACTCGCACTGTCAAGAGATTTCCCGACGGCGCGGAAGACGGAGCCAAAGGAGGACGGCGTCGGACGCACGCCCAGGTGCGCCCGACGTCCGGGCCCACGGACCTACGCCCGAAGACCCCGGCCGACGCCGTCCACAGGCCGATACCGGCCTCGCGCGCCGCCGGTACCGTGAGGCGTATGAGCCACCTCCGACCGTCGGGTCTTGCCGCCGTGAGCGCAGCGCTGCTCGCGATGAGCCGGCAGCTGGACGTGCGCGACGTCCTCAAGACGATCGTCGCCTCCGCCCGCGATCTGCTCGACGCCGAATATGCGGCCCTGGGCGTCCCCGACGACCACGGGGGCTTCGCCCAGTTCGTCGTCGACGGCGTCAGCGAAGAACAGTGGAAGGCGATCGGCCCGCTGCCCCGGCAGCACGGCATCCTCGCCGCGATGCTCCACGAGGCGAAGCCCGAGCGGCTCAGCGACGTCCGCAAGGACCCCCGCTTCGGTGGCTGGCCCGACGCCCACCCCGACATGTCGGACTTCCTCGGCCTGCCCATCCAGGACGGCGACGAGACCATCGGCGCCCTCTACCTCGCCAACAAGAAGTGCCCCAAACCCGAGGGGAGCTGCGGCTTCACCGCCGAGGACGAGGAACTCCTCTCGATCCTCGCCCAGCACGCGGCCATCGCCCTCACCAACGCCCGCCTCTACGAACGCAGCCGCGAGCTCACCATCGCCGAGGAGCGCTCCCGTCTCGCGCACGAACTGCACGACGCCGTCAGCCAGAAGCTCTTCTCCCTGCGCCTCACCGCCCAGGCCGCCGCCGCCCTGGTGGACCGCGACCCCGCGCGCGCCAAGGGCGAGCTCCAGCAGGTCGCCGCCCTCGCCGCCGAGGCCGTGGACGAACTCCGCGCCGCCGTCGTGGAACTCCGCCCCGCCGCGCTCGACGAAGACGGCCTCGTCGCGACCCTCCGTACCCAGGTCCAGGTCCTCGACCGGGCCCAGAGCGCACGGGTCACCTTCGGGAGCGACGGAGTACGCGCACTGCCCGCCGCCCAGGAGGAGGCGCTGCTCCGGGTCGCGCAGGAGGCCCTGCACAACGCGCTGCGCCACTCCGGCGGCGCCCGCGTCACCGTCACCCTGACCCGGCGCGGCGCGGCCACCGTGCTGCGGATCACCGACGACGGCCAGGGCTTCGACCCCACGGCGGTCCGGGAAGCCGGCCGGCACCTCGGCCTCGTCTCGATGAGCCACCGCGCGCACAGCGTCGGCGGCACCCTCAACGTGGAATCGGCGCCCGGCGAGGGCGCCACGATCGAGATGGAGATCCCCGGTGGCTGACAAGACCATCCGCGTGCTGCTGGTCGACGACCACCAGGTGGTACGGCGCGGACTGCGCACCTTCTTGGAGGTGCAGGACGACATAGAGGTCGTCGGAGAGGCCTCTGACGGTGCGGAGGGCGTCGCCCAGGCCGAGGCGCTCCGCCCCGACGTGGTCCTGATGGACATCAAGATGCCCGGCATGGACGGCATCGAGGCGCTGCGCAAGCTCCGCGAGCTGGCCAACCCCGCGCGGGTCCTCGTCGTCACCAGCTTCACCGAGCAGCGGACCGTCGTCCCCGCGCTGCGTGCCGGAGCCGCCGGCTACGTCTACAAGGACGTCGATCCCGACGCCCTGGCAGGCGCCATCCGCTCCGTCCACGCGGGCCACGTCCTGCTCCAGCCCGAAGTGGCGGGGGCGCTCCTCGCCCAGGAGGACACCGGGGGCGGTACGGGCCGGGGCACCACCCTCACCGAGCGGGAGCGCGAAGTGCTCGGCCTCATCGCGGACGGCCGGTCCAACCGCGAGATCGCCCGCGCGCTGGTGCTGTCCGAGAAGACCGTCAAGACCCACGTCTCGAACATTCTGATGAAGCTGGACCTCGCCGACCGCACCCAGGCCGCCCTCTGGGCCGTGCGCAACGGAATGGCGGGCTGACCCGGGGCGAACCACCGGCACCCGGCGGACCCGGGCGACGGAGAACGCCGGTCCGGCCGGGACAGCCGGTCCGGCCGGGACAGCCGGTCCGGCCGGGACAGCCGGTCCGGCCGGGACAGCCCGGGGGGCGAGGAAGGCCGCCCCTGCCCGGAGGCGGCTACCGCCGCCCCCGCTCGCCCTCCTCCACGTACGCGTTGTACGCGGCCACCTGCGCCCTGCGCGCCACCCGTTCCACCGGGCGCAGGGCCTCGCCCCGGGCCGCGATCTCGGAGGCGCTCACCGCACCGCCGTGCCCGTTCTCGTGCGCCAGCGTGATCAGCAGCCCCACCCGCTGGGCCAGCTCCAGCACGCGTACCGCCCGGGGCGGGTACCCCGGCGCCAGCACCTCACGTCCCCGCTCCGCCCGCGCCCGGTAAGCGTCGAGGGCCGCCTCGGCCACCGGCCCGGAACCCGCCACGTCCAGCCGCGACAGCAGCGCCGTCGCGTCCCGCAGCGCCTCCGCGAGCTCCCGCTCCGCCTCACCCAGCGACGGCACGTCCGCCGGCGGGGCCTCTCGTACGGGTGTCACCCGCCACACCACCTCGACGTGCGTGTCGCCGGGCGGCCCCGCCTCGGTCACCTCCGGCACCAGTCCGAACGCGGCCCCGGAGGCGACCACCGCCTCCTCGGCCTCCAGCGCCCGCGCGTTGAACTCCGGCGGACCGCTCAGCCCCAGCGGATGCCCCGGGGCCGGCAGCGCCACCCGGTAACCCGTCACCCCCAGCCCCCGCAGTCGCCCCAGCGCCAGCGTGAGCCCGACGGGCCCCGCCTCACCGGGCAGTCCCTCGACGCGGTGCACCGCGTCCTCATTGACGATCGCGTCCACCGCGTCGTCCGGTGACACGAGTCCGGCGAGCAGCGCGTTTCCCCAGGCGGCAAGAAGCCCTGAGCGTGGTTCCGAAAGCATGGGAACAGCCTAAGAGCTGCCGCGCTCTTGTCGGCGGGAACGGACCTCGCGGCCGGAGCACTCCCGGGGTGGCGTAAGTTTTGCGTGGGAGCTGTGCCCTCCGGCACGCGACGATCTCGACACTGCATGGGGAGACAACGCGCTCATGAGCGATGTACTGGAGCTGGTGGACGTATCCGTGGTCCGCGACGGACGCGCTCTGGTGGAAGACGTCTCCTGGTCGGTCAAGGAGGGGGAGCGCTGGGTCATCCTCGGCCCGAACGGCGCCGGCAAGACGACGCTGCTCAACATCGCCTCCAGCTACCTCTTCCCCTCCACCGGAACCGCCAGGGTCCTCGGAGAGCAGCTCGGCGGGGTCGGCACGGACGTCTTCGAGCTCCGCCCGCGCATCGGCATCGCCGGTGTCGCCATGGCGGAGAAGCTCCCCAAGCGCCTCACCGTCCTGCAGGCGGTCCTCACCGCCGCGTACGGCATGACGGCGACCTGGAACGAGAACTACGAGGAGGTCGACGAGCAGCGCGCCCGCGCCTTTCTCGACCGGCTCGGCATGAACGACTACCTCGACCGCAAGTTCGGGACCCTCTCCGAGGGCGAGCGCAAGCGCACCCTGATCGCCCGCGCGATGATGACCGACCCCGAGCTGCTCCTGCTCGACGAGCCCGCCGCCGGACTCGACCTCGGCGGGCGCGAGGACCTGGTGCGCCGGCTCGGCCGCCTCGCCCGCGACCCGTACGCCCCCTCCATGATCATGGTGACCCACCACGTCGAGGAGATCGCGCCGGGATTCACCCACGTCCTGATGATCCGGCAGGGCAAGGTGCTCGCCGCCGGCCCCATGGAGACCGAGCTCACCTCGCGCAACCTCTCCCGCTGCTTCGGTCTGCCGCTCGTCGTCGAGCACCAGGGCGACCGCTACACCGCGCGTGGACTGCCCCTGTCGTAGGGCCTCCCGTCCGAAACGCCCCAAGGGCTGTCTCCGGCCGATCGGGACCGGACACCCCTGGCCGGATCCCGCCCCACAGGGCCCCTGTCCCTGGGGCACATGCGGTCCTACCATGACGACATGGACGCGTGGGTGTGGTGGCTGATCGCGGCGGTGGGGCTGGGAATTCCCCTGGTCCTCACCGCCATGCCGGAGTTCGGGATGTTCGCGGTGGGTGCGGGCGCGGGGGCGATCGTCGCCGCCCTCGGCGGCGGGATCGTGGCCCAAGTGCTGGTCTTCGTCGTCGTCTCCGTCGCGCTGGTCGCCGTGGTGCGGGTGGTCGCCGCGCGCCACCGGGGAGACGGCCCCCAATTCTCCTCGGGGATCGACGCGTTGAAAGGACGCCAGGCCGTCGTGCTCGAACGCGTCGACGGCGGGGGCGGACGCATCAAGCTGGCGGGCGAGGTCTGGTCGGCCCGCGCGCTCGACGAGACCCAGAGCTTCGAGCCGGGCCAACAGGTCGACGTCGTCGACATCGACGGAGCCACCGCCGTCGTCATGTGACCGAACCGGCCACGCGGCAGGGCGAGTTCTGCGACACTCGAAGTCGATCATGTCGACTCGCCCGGTCCGAAGCAGTGAGAGTGCGACCCGATCACCAGGATCCGTCGGCTATCGAAGGGCTTGAGGCACACGATGCAACCGGTCATCATCGTCCTGATCATTTTGGTGGTGCTCGTCTTCATCGCCCTGATCAAGACGATCCAGATCATCCCGCAGGCCAGCGCCGCCATCGTCGAGCGTTTCGGGCGCTACACCCGCACGCTCAACGCGGGGCTCAACATCGTCGTCCCGTTCATAGACTCCATCCGCAACCGCATCGACCTCCGTGAGCAGGTCGTGCCCTTCCCGCCGCAGCCGGTGATCACCCAGGACAACCTGGTCGTCAACATCGACACGGTCATCTACTACCAGGTGACGGACGCCCGCGCCGCGACGTACGAAGTCGCCAGCTACATCCAGGCGATCGAGCAGCTCACCGTCACCACCCTCCGCAACATCATCGGCGGCATGGACCTGGAACGGACCCTGACCTCCCGCGAGGAGATCAACGCGGCCCTGCGCGGCGTCCTGGACGAGGCCACCGGCAAGTGGGGCATCCGCGTCAACCGCGTCGAGCTCAAGGCCATCGAGCCGCCCACCTCCATCCAGGACTCGATGGAGAAGCAGATGCGCGCCGACCGCGACAAGCGCGCCGCGATCCTCACCGCCGAAGGCATCCGGCAGTCCCAGATCCTCACCGCCGAGGGCGAGAAGCAGTCCTCGATCCTGCGCGCCGAAGGTGACGCCAAGGCCACGGCCCTGCGCGCCGAGGGCGAGGCCCAGGCCATCCGGACGGTCTTCGAGTCCATCCACGCGGGGGACCCGGACCAGAAGCTCCTCTCGTACCAGTACCTCCAGATGCTTCCGAAGATCGCCGAGGGGGACGCCAACAAGCTCTGGATCGTGCCCAGCGAGATCGGCGACGCCCTCAAGGGCCTCAGCGGCGCCTTCGGCAACCTCGGCGGTGGAGCCCCCGGCTTCAACACCGGTGGGGCCGGCGGCCCGGGCAAGGAGCGCCGCGAGGAGCCCCCGGTCGACTGACCCGCCACCCCGGGTACACGACCCGGGAGCGCGGCCGGACGGCGAAACCCCCTTCACGGGGCCCCCGTCCGGCCCGTCCCGGGCTTCGTGCATGATCAGTGCGGCACCCCGACCTTCATGGCGGGGATGCGTCACCGATCACCGAAGGAGTGGCATGTCCCTCTGGGAAATGCTCGCCGTCCTCGCCGCCGGCACCGCCGCGGGAACGATCAACACCATTGTCGGATCAGGCACGTTGATCACCTTCCCGGTACTGCTCGCCGTCGGCCTGCCGCCGGTCACCGCCACCGTCTCCAACGCCCTCGGCCTCGTGCCCGGCTCCGTCAGCGGGGCCATCGGGTACCGCGAGGAGCTCAAGGGCCAACGCCCACGCGTCATCAGACTGGGCATCAGCTGCCTGGTCGGCGGACTCGCCGGAGCCACCCTCCTGCTGGCCCTGCCCTCGACCGCCTTCGAGACGATCGTCCCGGTCCTGGTCACCCTCGCCCTCGTACTGATCGTGCTCCAGCCACGCATCAGCAGGGCCGTGCAGCGCCGCCGCGAACGCTCCAGCACCCCCGCCCACCCCGAGGGCGGCCCCCTGCTCGCCGTCGGCCTGGTCCTCGCCAGCGTCTACGGCGGCTACTTCACCGCCGCGCAGGGAATTATCTACCTCTCCCTGATGACCATGCTGATCGACGACACCATCCAGCGCCTCAACGCCGTCAAGAACGTCCTGGCAGCCATCGTCAACAGCGTCGCCGCGCTCTTCTTCCTCTTCGTCGCCGACTTCGACTGGACCGCGGTCCTCCTCATCGCGGTCGGCTCCACCATCGGCGGCCAGATCGGCGCCCGGGTAGGCCGCCGCCTCAGCCCCACCGTGCTGCGTTGCCTCGTCGTGGCGGTCGGAGTCTGCGCCCTCGTCCAGTTGCTGCTCCGCTGACGCGCGGAAGCCCGCCTCCCCCATGGAGACGGGCTTCCGGTACGCCATCGGGCGTATGCCGATCGGACCCGACCGGCTGACTCAGGAGAAGCGCGACGGCCTCGGGCGGCGGGCTCAGGCGGCGGTGCGGTCCAGCCAGTCCGGCAGCGAGGAACGGTCGGCGGACGCCATCGCCAGCAGCATCGCCTCGGCGGGCGAGGGGACGAACGGCTGGCGCAGCAAGGGCATCTCCGCCTGCTCCGGCGTCCGGGCCGCCTTGCGGTGGTTGTCCTCCGCGCAGGAGGCCACGGTGTTCAGCCAGGTGTCCTGGCCGCCCTGGGCGCGCGGCACGACATGGTCCACGGTGGACGCCCGCCGCCCGCAGTACGCGCAACGGTGCTGGTCACGTATGAGGACCCCCCGTCTCGACCACGGCGCCTGTCTTCGGAACGGCACGCGTACGTACCTGCAGAGCCTGATCACGCGGGGCACCGGGATGTCGACGGCGGCACCACGCATGCGCAGGCCGGGATCCGCCTGCTCGACGACCGCCTTGTCCGTCAGGACGAGGACCACCGCACGATTGAGGGTCACCGTCGACAGCGGCTCGAAGCTCGCGTTGAGGACCAGCGTGTCACGCATCCTGCCCACCTCCCTTGTGCCGCCCGCCCCCCGGCGGGCCCGGACCAACTCTGGCTGGGCGGGCCGTGTGGGACAACGCAATAAAAAGTGCCCTGCCCAGATCTCTCCAAGACCGGGGCAGGGCAAACGGGAGAAGAACGCTCAGCTTTCGGGAGAGGCGTACTCACCGATCAACTGCGCGCGTCCCAGCGTGTGGAAACGCAGATTGAATCCGACCGCGGCGGGGGAAGTGTCGCTGTCCGGCCCGAGTTTCTCCGTGTCCACGGCGTACACGGTGAAGACGTAGCGGTGGTTCTCGCCGGCCGGCGGGGCGGCGCCGCCGAAGTCCTTCGACCCGTAGTCGTTGCGTGCGTGCACGGCTCCTTCGGGCAGCCCGGCGAAGGCACCACTGCCCGCGCCGGCCGGCAGCTCGGTGACCGAGGCCGGGATGTCGAACAGCACCCAGTGCCAGAAGCCGCTGCCGGTGGGCGCGTCCGGGTCGAAGCAGGTCACGGCGAAGCTCTTCGTCCCGGCCGGGAACCCCTCCCACCGCAGCTGCGGGGACGTGTTGCCCCGCGCGTGCACCTGCGCGTCCGCGAGCACGGCGCCGGGCGCGAGATCGTCGCTCACCACGCGGAACGCGGGCACCTCGGGGTGGAAGTCGTGGGGGAGCGGGGGCTTCTTCGCATCGGTCACAGCAACACCTTTCCTGTGGGCCGGTCCCGGTGGGCACTCCCCACCGGGACCGGGACGTCTCCCACGGATCATGCCGGACACGCTTCCCGCCGCCCGCACGACCCGGCGCACGACGTCCGGGGGAGAGGTGTCAGCCGGTATCCGGCCATCATCCGCCGGACGCCGCTCACAGCCAGTTGCGCTGACCGCCCACCTGGGCGAGCCACTGGTTGAGGTAGGCGGCCCAGTCCGTCTGGTGGAAGTCGTCGAAACCGACCCGGAAGGAGCGGTACGAGTCGCTGCCCTCGCTGAACAGTCCCGCCTTCTTGTCCATCTCCAGGATGACGTCCATCTCGCGGTCGTCGGCGACGAAGGACAGCTCGACCTGGTTCAGGCCGCGGTACTGCTGCGGCGGTACGAACTCGATCTCCTGGTAGAACGGCAGCTGCTGGCGCGTCCCCCGGATGTGACCGCGTTCCATGTCCGCGCTGCGGAAGCGGAAGCCGAGCTGCCCGAACGCGTCCAGGATCGCCTGCTGGGCGGGGAGCGGGTGGACGTTGATCGGGTCCAGGTCACCGGAGTCCAGGGCGCGGGCGATGTCCAGCTCCGTCGTCACCCCGATGTTCATGCCGTGCAGGTTCTGCCCCGCGAACGTGGTGATGGGCGTCTCCCACGGGATCTCCAGCCCGAACGGCACCACGTGGACGGCACCGGCCTGTACCTCGAACGCACCGCCGAGCCGCAGCTTGGTGAACTCGATGTCCTGCTTGACCTCCTGGTCGTTCCCCTCCACCTCGACCCGCGCCTGCAGGCCGACCGAGATCCCCTGGATCTGCTGGGCGACGGAACCGCCCTGGACACGCACCTCGCCCTGGACGACGCCACCGGGGACGACGTTGAGCTCGACGAGCTCCGTCTCCACCGACGCGCCGCCGGCGCCGATGCTCGCGAGCAGCCGCTTGAAGCCCATGGTTTCTCCTTATAGGTGTCTGACCCCTACATACGCGCCCTGACGGTAGCCGGTTCCCCCCACGGTTCCGCCAGTACCCTCGGTCGCCATGGACACCGCCCAGGACCGTATGCCGCTGACGCGTGACTTCTTCGACCGCGACGTCCTGGACGTCGCCCCGGACCTGCTCGGCCGCACGCTGGTACGACGCACCGCCGACGGGCCCATCGAACTGCGCCTCACCGAAGTGGAGGCGTACGCGGGCGAGATCGACCCCGGATCCCACGCCTTCCGCGGCAGAACGGCCCGCAACGGGGTGATGTACGGCCCGCCGGGTCACGCGTACGTCTACTTCACGTACGGCATGTCAAGGCAGTCAGCATGAACGTCGATCTCCTCGCCCACCCTGCCGAAGAAGTCGCCCCGAAGCTGCTCGGGAGTGTACTCACCTGCGAGACCCCCGAGGGAACCGTGAGCATTGCCATCACGGAGACCGAGGCGTACTCCGGCGCGGCCGACCCGGCTTCCCATGCCTACCGAGGCAGGACACCCCGTAACGCGGTCATGTTCGGGCCCGCAGGGCACCTGTACGTGTACCGGTCCCACGGCCTCCACTGGTGCGCCAACGTCGTCACCGGGACGGACGGCATCGCCTCGGCCGTCCTCATCCGGGCAGGCAGGGTCATCGAGGGGGAGGACCTGGCACGCAAGCGACGAGGGGAGAGGGCCGAGAGCCCACGCCTTGCCAGAGGCCCGGGCAACTTCTGTCAGGCTCTCGGCATTACGGGAGAGCACAACGGCGCAGACCTCCTGACAGGTACCTCGGTCGTGCTGTCCGAGGGGGAGTCGGTACCTGCCGCGCTCATCCAGGCTGGTCCTCGGGTAGGCGTGAGCAAAGCCCACGACTGGCAACACCGGTTCTACCTCGCCGGTGATCCGACGGTCTCGGCGTACCGACTGAGCCCGAGAGCCAAGCCTTCCGCAGGAGCCTGAGCCGCTGCGCGCCTCGCTGACGGCCCGTCGGCGAGGCGGTGCGGGAGTTGTGCCAGGCGATGCGTGATCGTCCGCGAGTGCGGCGCGCGATGCGTTCCCGGCCGGTCGAGTGGCTGATCACGTGCTTGTCGGCGGACGCGGAACGCACACCCGTCAGTGTCGTTCCTGAGAGCCTGCCGTAGGTTCCCGCCATGGACACGAACACACAGCCCGACGTGATCGAGTTGATCCGGCTGACCGACCCTGGCCAGAGCGTCAGCGTTCGTATGCGTTCGACCGAGCCGACCCTCGAAAGCCTGGGCGTCCGGTACTACGACGCAGAGGCCGTCGTGACCAGCGACTTCGTGAACGGAACGGTCTACCTGGGGTTCGACTCCAAAGACCTCTCCGACTGGGGTCGGCTTCTGGACGCCATCGAGGAAGCCGAGCAGGAGGCCGACCTCGACGAGCCGTTCACGGCGGACTGGCCCCAATCAGGACGCACGGCCTACCTCCGATTCATTGCCGAAGACCCCTACGTGGTCGAAGTCCATGACGGGCCCGGCACCCAGATCGTCGTCTCGGTACCGCTCGACATGCGCGAGGGGTGGATAGCCGAGTCCAGGGAGCGCCTGGCGGCGGCCCGAGCAGCTCTCGGCGTTGGCACAGAGGATCACCAGGGCGCACGTCCCTGACCGAGAGCGCGCCCTCCGCCACCACACCGAGTCTGCGGGGGAGGGCTCCCTGAACGGGGTCCTCCCTGTCTCGTACAAGATCCCTCGGCCAGATCGCCGCCGTCGCTTCCGACTGCACGAGACCGAGTCCAGGCCCGAAGGCATGGGCGTCCACCTGTGAAGAGACCGGGGAAGTGAAGGCGTCGGACACCTCACCCTGAACCACGACGGATCCGGAAGCGGTGCGGTAGACGTTCGGGCAGTCGTCCTCTCCACACGTGCCGTTGCCGTTGCCAGTGAGCCGCGTCAGTTCTTCGCGTGCCGTGCGGAACCCCTTGACCCGTGGGCCCGGTGGGCCACCTGAGGTGACCGTACGGGTGCTGCTGGCGGCCGTCCATGCTCAGACGTGACTCATGCAGGGCCTCGACGGAAGCGATGCCGTCGCCGGCCCGCCGGAGCCGATGTCCGTCCTGCACGGCACCCCACCGCCCCGCGAGCAGGTGCGGAGCGGTCCGCGTACGGGAGTGGGGGGTGACGGTGCCCATCAGCCCTGGCGCTTCTGGATCGACGGTGATCCGACCGTGAGCCCCTACCGTGCCCATGCCCCGAGGCGGCGCCGGACTTGACGCGGCTTCGGGCAGCCCCTAATGTGGTCCGAGCCGCTTTACACGGGTGCAGTGGTCGGACCGGTCCTTCGGACCATGCCGATCGGCCCCGATGCGGCCAACCACTACCTTCGATCCGCCCCGACGGGTGCGAATTCGGCATGTCCGAATTTCGCTTCGAACACTCGATTATGAGTCGTCAAGGAAATGGACTACGGTAGCGGAACGCCGAAAGGCAACCGCAGGCAAAGGCCCCCGACAGGCCGCCGGAATCAATTTCGGACCGGAAACGGAACGAAAGAGAGTCTGGTAGAGTCGGACTCGCCGGAAAGGGAAACGCGAAAGCGAAGAACTGGAAAGCGAAACCCGCTTCGACCGGGAATCGGACCGATAAGAGTCTGATAGAGTCGGAAACGCAAGAAACGAAGGGAAG
>NZ_JBHWZJ010000211.1:0-12436 GCF_042728415.1 Streptomyces sp. NPDC060198
CGGCTGGATTGCCGCGGGGCGCCGTCCGATCGTTTCCACTCGGCCGTGCCCGGGCAGCGCGCGCCGGCCCGGGCCGGGCCGTGCCACCTCGTCACCCGGTGGGGCCTGGCCCCTCCGGTGCGCTCAGCGGCGGTGGTCGCGGTCGTGGCCGCGGTTGTCGTCGCGGTTGTCGTCGCGGCCGCCGTGCCGGCCCCACGACTTCTCGTCGATCTTCCGGCCGCGGGAGTCGCGCAGCGTGGCCGTGTCGCTGTTGTCCCAGACGTAGTTGTTGCGGTCCTGGTAGACGTCCGTGCGGCTGTCACGGCCCACACCGGTGTGGACGCGCACCGACGAACGGCCCGCGAGGCGCAGGTCGAAGCGGTAGGTGCGACGGCTCTCGTCGGTGAGGGTCCAGCCGCGCAGGTTCACGGCCTGACGGGACGTGTTGGTGACGGTCACCCACTCGTCGTTCAGCGAACGGTTGGAGCGGTTGTCGCGGCCCGGGCTGTCGTACTGGACCTTGCCCAGGACGACGGAGGAGCGCGGGGCGGGCTGGACGCGGTCGTGGCCGCGGTCGTGGCCGTCCGCGGTGGCCGGCAGGGCGGCTGCCGCCAGCAGGGCGCCGGAAGCGAGGACAGTAGCGGTGATCCGTCGTGCGGTGCGGGACATGGGACCCCTCGGTACAGGCCCGGACCCTGCGGTCCGGGCGGTGCTCGGCCCCGGCGTTCGCTGCCGGGAGCACAGACTCTGTCGGGATTCGCAGATGGCCGGAAGTCGCTCCAGAGCGCGGTTACACAGTGCAGACATTTCCGTTATGAACGGATGTAGCTCGCACTCGACATGATCGTCGCGACCCTGCCAAATGGTGCGCAATGCATCCACCCTTCTGTCGTAAGGGCAAGGTCGGTCACGTGCGCCCCGTGCCCCGTGGCGTGACACCTTGTGTGCGCCCTGTGAAGAAGGTGCAGGAACGTAACGGCAGTTTTCGGGCAAATCGAATGAGAGTCCGCATTCACCTGGCGGGCTCGCTGAATCGTTCGAGGGTGAGCTCGTCCCCTGGGTGTGCGGACCACCGGAAACGTGCCGGTCGGGGCGGCCCGAGGGCGGCCCAGGAGCGTTCCCGGATCCGTCGCGCACCCGCCAGGGGGCAGGCGGCAGCCTCTATGCTCGCGGGATGGAGCAGAGGGAAGTCCTGAAGCGAGTGATCGGCATCCTCACCGAGGCCGGCGAGATCCAGCGGCTCCTCGAAGAGGACGTGGAGCGCGACGACGTCGACATGGAGGGCAGTGTCGTCACCGCCCTGCTGAACGAGACGATGCCGCGCATCGCGATCCCCGGGGACGCCACCGTCGAGGAGATGGCAGCCCTGATCGGCCGCGAGGTGGGGGGCGCGGTCGAGCAGTTGGTCGGGGCGTTCACCCTCGCCTACACGATGCTGGCGAGGGTCCACGACTCCGGCCAGACCGACGTCTCCTCCACCGACGTGCTCCGCGACCTCGCGCTGCAGGCCGAGAGCGGCCCCGCCGGTGGCCCCGGGGACGACGCCCCCGAGCACTGACCTGCCGTCGGCACCGGCCGCCGCCCGGGAAAAAGCCGGTGCGGCGGCCCGGGACGGTCGCCCAGACTGGTCCGATGAGCACACCGCGGTACGGGATACGGGCCCGGCACACCGACACCACCGTCACCGTCTACCAGGCCTACCGGCCGGAGATCGGCATCCCCGCCGCCCGGGACAACCGCTTCCCGCCGGCCTGGAAGCGCGACCGGATGACCTGGATCAAGCCGAGCTTCCTCTGGATGATGTACCGCTGCGGCTGGGCCCTCAAGGAGGGCCAGGAGACGGTCCTCGCCGTCGAGATCACCCGCGAGGGCTTCGCCTGGGCCCTGGAGAACGCCGAACTCTCGCACTACGTACGCGGACTCCACCCCGACCGCGCCGCCTGGAGCCGCAGCCTGCGCCGCGCCCCCGCCCGCGTCCAGTGGGACCCCGAGCGCGACCTGCGGCTGAACCCGCTCCCGTACCGCTCCCTCCAACTGGGTCTGTCCGGCGAGGCGTCGGCGCGGTACGCGGACGAGTGGACCGTCTCCGTCACCGACGTCACCCCGCTCGCCCGGGAGATCCACCACCTGGTCCGCGCCGGAGACCTCGACGCGGCGACAGCCCTGCTGCCCCGGGAGACGCCGTACGCGGCACCGGACGGTGCGCCCCGGCCCGCGTGAGGCGGCCCGGGGCGGGGCCGGCTCAGCAGTACCCGTCCAGCCGCGTGCGGGCCTTGGGCGCGACGCTGGGCCAGCGGCGTCCCGCGGCCCCCGAGGCGGCGGAGAGGAAGAGGTCGAGGACGGTCGATCCGGGGAAATCGCGAAAGCTCCAGCGGTGGAGGTGGTAGCAGCTCCAGTAGCTCACGATCCGCCGCTGCGTACGGGCGAAGAACTCCGGGTTCTCCACGAGGAACCGGCCGTGGGCGAGGCGGAGTTCGCTGCCGGGCACGTCCAGGTCGCGGAGCGAGTCCCGCAGGACGACCAGGATCTCCACGACGTACTCACCGGCGAGCTGGACCACGTACGGCACGACCCACGGGTCCGCCGAGCCGACGATCTCCTCCAGGTGCCGCTGCCTGACCCGGCCGTCGTGGTGGCGTGAGTACAGGCAGTGCAGGAGCTGCCGTTGGCGGGGCGACAGGGCGGATACCGCCTCCGGTGGCGGTTCGTCGCTGTAGAGACGTCCGGGGATCATCAACTGCCGGCCCAGCACGACGACCGGGAACGGCTCGTGCGGGGCGGTCGTGGCGGGCGGCACGATCGCCACGACCGCCCGGGCGTCCTCGGCCAGTTCGGCCGGGAACGCCCTCGTCGGCGGGGAGAGGGTGTCGGAGTGGGGCATGGCCCGAGTATCGGGTCGGAGCGGGGCTACCGCTCGGTGTTTTACTCCGCCTCCGCCTCCGCCTTTGCGTCCGCCTCCGCCACCCCCGGCAGGGTGAAGACGAAGCGGGTGCCCGAGGTGTAGGTGGTGTCCACGGCGATCGAGCCGCCGTGGTGCTCGACGATCTTCTTGCAGAGCGCCAGGCCGATGCCGTTGCCCTCGTAGGTCTCGCGGGTGTGCAGCCGCTGGAAGATGACGAAGACCCGTTCCGCGTACTCGGGCGCGATGCCGATGCCGTTGTCGGTCACCGAGATCTCCCAGAACGGGCGCCCACTCTCCGCGTTCCCCTCGTGGCCCGGGTTCGGCACCCGGCGCGCGGAGACGTGGACGGTGGGCGCGGTGTCGGGCTTGCGGAACTTGATCGCGTTGGAGATCAGGTTCTGCAGCACCAGGCCGAGTTGTGTCGGCTGCCCGTGGACCGCAGGCAACTCGTCGTGGGTGACGGTGGCACCCGTCTGCTGGACGGCCACGTCCAGATCGCCGACCGTCCGCCGCACCAGCCCCGCCAGGTCGACCGGCTGGTCGTCGGTGTGGAGCCGTCCGACGCGCGAGAAGGTCAGCAGGTCGTTGATGAGGAGCTGCATGCGGTTGGCGCCGTCGACGGCGAAGGAGATGTACTGCTTGGCCCGGTCGTCGAGCTGTTCGGCGTACCGCCGCTCCAGCAACTGGCAGAAGCTGGCCACCTTGCGCAGGGGTTCCTGGAGGTCGTGCGAGGCGACGTACGCGAACTGCTCCAGCTCCTCGTTGGAGCGCCGCAGTTCGACGGTCTGGGCGTCGAGCGCCGCCCGGGCCCGGTCCTTGAGTTCGAGGTCGTCCGCGAGTCGGCGGCGCATGGCGTCCACATCGGCGGCGAGGACCTGGATGTCGGCCGGGCCGGTGGGGCTCAGTGCATGGGCGTAGTCCCCGGAGGCGACCTTGCGGACGTCGGCCCGCAGCCGGTCCAGCGGCCGCTGCACCCCCAGCCGCAGGCCCGCGAAGGCCAGGGCCATCACCGCCAGCATCACGGCGGCGATCACGATGAAGACCGTGTTGCGCATGGTCCGCACGGAGGCCAGATCGCTCCGTGCCCGGTCGCGCTCCGCGGCGATGTGGTCCTGCTGGACCCCGAGCGCGGTGCGCAGCGCGTCGAACTGGGTCCGCCCGCTCTCCGCGCGCTCCTGGGCCAGGCCGGTCGGGTCCGCGGCGGCGGCGATGGGCCGGGCGACGGAGGCGTGCCATTGCTCCGCGAGCTCGCCCACCCGCGCGAGGTCGGCCGAGGCCTGCGCGTCCCCGGCCGTGAGGTCCTTTAGCTCCGCCATCGCGGTCTTCTGCTGGGCCAGACCGGTGCGGTAGGGGTCGAGGAACTCCGCGTCCCCGGCCAGTCCGTAACCGCGGATGCCCGTCTCCTGGTTGACCAGCGCCGCCTCCATGCGCACCGAGGAGATGAGTGCGGGGGACCAGCGGCCGATGAGCCGCTGATTGACCGCCGTGGACCGGACCAGGGCCCAGGTGCCGCAGCTGCCGAGCACGAGCAGCACCACCAGGGCCACGGTGGTGCCCGTGACGAGCCAGCGGCTGGTGGTCCAGCCGGGCCGGTCCCGATCCGGCCGGAGCTCGGCCGGCCGGAAACCCTCTTCGGCGCTCTGCACGGTGGTTTACCTCTCACTCGGCTGGGAAACGGTGGGTGGATCACGAGCTCCAGTACCCACCGGAGCGCGGGTCACCCTACCCCGCCGACAACGCAGGTTGTCGCGGGCCTCCCGCTCCGGCTACGGTGCGGGCATGACAGTGGAGACCTCGGCGCGTCCCGGGACGGACGAGCTCGCCGACCGCGCGCGCCGCGCGGTCGCGGACCTGGCACAGCGCCTGGCGCTGGAGCCGGACGCCGTGCCGTACGGGGAGGACCGCGACGGCACCCCGGCGGACGAGAACTGGACCGACCCGCTGGCCTCGCTGCGCGCGCTGGCCTTCCTCAGCAGAGCGGTGGACGAGTGCGCCGCCGCCGCGGCCCGCGCCGCCGCCGACGGGGGAGCCGGCTATCCGCAGCTGGGCAGTGCCTGGGGCGTCAGCCGACAGGGTGCCCGCAAGCGCTGGCCCGGCCTGGTCTTCACCCAACGACCCCCCTCCCGCCCCTTGCCCAACGATCACCGGAGCCCCCACATGAACGGCCTTGCCCCCCGGCGCAGCTACACCGTCCTGCTCGTTGAGGACGACGTGGCCGACGCCATGCTCATCGAGGAGGCCCTGATCGAGCGCGGGATGGCGCGGGGCATCAACCGGGTCGACGACGGGGTGTCCGCCCTGGAGTACCTGCGCGACCCCGCGAAGGACCGGCCGGACCTGATCGTGCTCGACCTCAACATGCCGCGCATGAACGGCCGAGAGCTGCTCGGCGTGCTCAAGAACGACGAGCAGCTCTCCAGCATCCCGATCGTGGTCCTCACCACCTCGGCCGCGCCCGACGACGTCCAGGACGCCTACACGCAGCACGCCAACGCCTACGTGACCAAGCCGGTCAACCTGGACGACTTCGTGCACACCGTCCAGAGCATCGACAGCTTCTTCCTGGAGACCGCCGTCCCGCCCCAGAGCCACCAGGGCGGCTGAGAACACCGGCCCCGGGGCGCGTACCGCGTCCGCAGTACGCGCCCGGTAGCCGTACCTCTCAAGGAGGCCGGAGGGTTCCGCCCTCCGGCTCGGAGAACGCGTGGCCACACGCCCTAGGGTCATGACATGGAGACCTCTACCGCACGACGGCTCCGGTGGCCCCGCGCGCGCGGCCGATGGGCGGCGGCCGTCGCCGCACTCGTCGTGCTCGCCGGCGCCGGCACCTGGACCGCCGTGGCCGACGACGGAAAACCCGCCGTGCACCGCCAGGACCGGACGATCAGTGGCGGCGGAGTCGCCCTGGACACGTCGTACTTCACGGCCGGCGGCGGGCGGCGCCCAGCCGTGCTCCTCGGGCACGGCTTCGGCGGCAGCAAGGACGACGTGCGCGCGGAGGCCGAGAAGCTCGCGGCGGACGGGTACGCGGTCCTCACCTGGTCCGCGCGCGGGTTCGGCAGGTCCGGCGGCGAGATCGGCCTCAACGACCCGGACGCCGAGGTCGCGGACGTCTCCCGCCTCATCGACTGGCTCGCCGCCCGCCCGGAGGTCCTGCTCGACGGCGAGGGCGACCCGCGCGTCGGCGTCACCGGTGCCTCGTACGGCGGTGCGGTCTCCCTCCTCGCCGCCGGGTACGACGACCGCGTGGACGCCGTCGCGCCCGTCATCACCTACTGGAACCTCGCCGACGCCCTCTTCCCGGACGGCGTGTTCAAGAAGCTCTGGGCCGGGATCTTCGTCACCAGCGGCGGTGGCTGCGAGAAGTTCGAGAAGAAGCTCTGCGCGATGTACGAACGCGTCGCGGCGAGCGGCGTACCGGACGCGGAAGCACGCGCCCTGCTGACGGAACGTTCCCCTTCCGCCGTCGCCGACCGTATCGACGTGCCCGCCCTCATCGTGCAGGGCCAGACCGACTCCCTCTTCCCGCTCGGCCAGGCCGACGCCATGGCGAAGGCCATCGCGGCCAACGGCGCACCGGTCTCCGTCGACTGGATCGCGGGCGGCCACGACGGCGGCGACACCGAGGACGCCCGCGTCCGGAGCCGCGTCGGCGCCTGGTTCGACCGCTACCTCAAGGACGACCGGGGCGCCGGTACCGGCCCCGCCTTCCGCGTCACCCGCACCGGCGGTGTCGACTCCACCGACGGCGCCGCCCTCACCCGGGGTGCGAGCGCCGACAGCTACCCCGGACTGCGCGGCGGCACCCGGGAGTTCGCCCTCGTGGGGAAGACCGCAACCGTCCGCAACCCGGCCGGGGGCAGTCCGCCCGCGATCTCCGCCGTCCCCGGACTCGGCGCCGGACTCTCCCAGCTCTCCTCCCTCGGCGTCGGCCTCTCGCTGGACTTCCCCGGACAGCACGCCACCTTCGACAGCGCGCCGCTGACCTCCTCGGTACGCGTCACCGGCACCCCCACCGTGAAGGTCGCCGTCAAGGCCCGCACCGGCGACGCCGTCCTCTTCGGCAAGGTCTACGACGTCTCCCCGGACGGCAAGCGCCAGGAACTGCCCTCGCAGCTCGTCGCCCCCTTCCGGATCACCCCCGACCAGCAGGGCAAGCCCCTCGAACTGACCCTGCCCGCCGTCGACCACGCCTTCGACGCAGGCCACCGGCTCCGCCTGGTCCTCTCCGCGACGGACCTCGGCTACGCCTCCCCGGCCGAGCCGAACACCTACACCGTCTCGGTGGCAGGCCCGCTCTCCCTGCCCACCGACGCCGGGCTGACCGCCGCTGCCGCCGGACTCCCGTGGTGGACCTGGGGACTTCCCGCCGCCGCCCTCCTGGTGGCCGCCGCACTGCTGCTCACCGCCCGGCGCCGCACCACGACACCCGCCCCGGACCCCGCACTCGCGGGCGTACCGCTCCGTATCACCGGCCTCGCGAAGAAGTACGCGGGCGCCGCCGACCGTTACGCGGTCAAGGACCTCGGCTTCCGGGTCGAGCAAGGGCAGGTGCTCGGGCTCCTCGGCCCCAACGGCGCCGGGAAGACCACCACCCTGCGCATGCTGATGGGCCTCATCACCCCCGACGCGGGCGAGATCCGCGTCTTCGGAGAGGCCATCCGCCCCGGCGCCCCGGTGCTCTCCCGGGTCGGCGCGTTCGTCGAAGGCGCCGGCTTCCTGCCGCACCTGACCGGCCGCGCCAACCTGGAGCTGTACTGGCAGGCCACCGGCCGCCCCGCCGAGGACTCCCGCATGGAGGAGGCCCTGGAGATCGCCGGGCTCGGCGACGCGCTCGCCCGGGCCGTGCGCACCTACTCCCAGGGCATGCGCCAGCGCCTCGCCATCGCCCAGGCCATGCTCGGCATGCCGGACCTGCTCATCCTCGACGAACCGACCAACGGCCTCGACCCGCCCCAGATCCGCGAGATGCGGGACGTGATGATCCGTTACGCGGCCGGCGGCCGGACCGTCATCGTCTCCAGCCACCTCCTCTCCGAGGTCGAACAGTCCTGCACCCACCTCGTGGTCATGGACCGGGGCCGACTCGTCCAGGCCGGCCCGGTCGCCGAGATCACCGGCTCCGGCGACATGCTGCTCGTCACCACCGCCGACGAGATCACCGAACCGGTGCTCCGCAAGATCGAGGCCCTCGCGGGCGTCGCCTCGGCCGTCCCGACCGAGGACCGGCGAGGGCTGCTGGTCCGGCTCGACGGCGCCACCACCTCCGCGCTGATCACCGAACTCGTCCGGCTCGACGTGCCGCTCACCGGCGTCGGACCGCACCGCCGCCTGGAGGACGCGTTCCTCACCCTGATCTCCGGAGGCTCCGCATGAGCGACGTCCTCACCGGCCCCGGCTCCGGCTCCACCCGGACCCCCGGGGTACCCGGCGCGCCCGGCTACCACCCCCGCCGCACCCTCCCGCTGCGCGTCGAGGCGATGCGGCAACTGCGCCGCCGCCGCACCCTGCTGATGGGCGGGGTGCTGGCGGCCCTCCCGTTCATCCTGATCGTCGCCTTCGCCATCGGCGGCACCCCCGGCTCCCAGGGCGGCTCGGCCGACCGGATCAACCTGATGGACACCGCCACCGCCTCGGCGGCCAACTTCGCCGCCGTCAACCTGTTCGTCTCGGCAGGCTTCCTGCTGGTGGTGCCGGTCGCCCTGTTCTGCGGCGACACCGTGGCCTCCGAGGCGAGCTGGTCCTCGCTGCGCTACCTCCTCGCCGCACCCGTGCCCCGTATCCGGCTGCTGTGGTCCAAACTCGTCGTCGCCCTCGGCTTCAGCCTGGCCGCGATGGTGCTGCTCCCGCTGGTCGCCCTGGCGGCCGGGGCGGCGGCCTACGGCTGGGGTCCCCTCCAGTTGCCGACCGGCGGCGAACTCGCCCAGTCCGCCGCCCTGCCCCGGCTCGCGCTGGTCGTCGGCTTCGTCTTCGTGTCCCAACTCGTCACCGCCGCGCTCGCGTTCTGGCTGTCGACGAAGACGGACGCGCCGCTGGGCGCGGTGGGTGGCGCGGTCGGCCTGACCATCGTCGGCAACGTCCTGGACGCGGTCACCGCGCTCGGCCACTGGCGCGACTTCCTGCCCGCGCACTGGCAGTTCGCCTGGGCGGACGCCCTCCAGCCCCAACTGGAGTGGGGCGGCATGGTCAAGGGCTCGGCGGTGTCGGTGACGTACGCCCTGGTCCTCTTCGCCCTGGCGTTCAGGGGGTTCAGCCGGAAGGACATCGTGTCGTAGGGACCGCGGCCGGGACGTTCGGGGAAGCGGCGCGGCCGGGTCGCGTCAGGGAACGAGCACCAGCCGGCCGCGTATCCCGCCCGCCGCGAGCCGGTCGTGCGCCTCGGCGGCGCGTTCGAGCGGGAGGGTCTCGGCTACCCGCAGCGTCAGCCCCATGGTGGCGAGCTCGGCCAGGGCGGCCCCGTCAGCACGGATCCACTGCTGGTGGACCCGGATGCCACGCAACGGGAGCGGGGCCGAACCGCCGACCACCGTGGCGTAGGCGCCGCCGCCGCGGACAGCGGCCAGGGCGCGGATTCCCAGTCCCGCCGTGTCGAGCACGCCGTCGACCCCGCCCGGCACCAGGCGGCGGACCTCGGCGGCGAGGTCGGACGCGTCCCGGCCGACGACCCGTTCGGCGCCGAGGTTCCGAACGAACCCTTCGTCGGCGGGACCGGCCTGGGCGACGACGCGCAGGCCGCGCCGGACCGCCAGCTCGACGGCGAAGCCCCCGACCGCGCCGGAGGCTCCGGTCACCAGCACCGTGTCGCCCGCGGCGAGGCCGAGCAGGCCGAGGGACTGGAGGGCGGTGAGTCCGTTCAACGGCAGCGTCGCCGCGGCCGCGGCGGAGGCATCGGCCGGCGCCTCCGCGATCGCGGTCGCGTCCAGGACGAGGTATTCGGCGTAGGCGCCCAGGGACACGTCGAGCAGGTCGCGCAGCCCGATCACCCGCTGCCCCGGCGCGAACGCCGTCACCCCCGACCCGAGCCGGTCGACGACGCCCGCGGCGTCCCATCCGATGCCCGTGTGCTCGCGGGCGGCCATCAGTCCGGCCCCGACGAGCTCTCCGGAACGGGTGACCAGATCCACCGGATTGACGGTCGCCGCCTCGACACGGATGCGCACCTGCCCGGGGCCGGGCTCCGGCAGCACAACCGTCACGGACCCGAGCACCTCGGATCCGCCGTAACCGTGGGCGACTATCGCACGCATCTTCTCTTCGGTCGTCATGCCGCCCACCGTAGGAAGCCCTACTCTCCCTCAGGAAGTACGCACTCCGTGGTGCGTACGGCACCGAAAGGAGAGCCATGCCCACCCGCACGGCCGCCCAGCGCCGGAACGAAGCGAGCATCGTCTACGACGCGTACCTCGCCGAATGCCCCGCCCGACAGCTGCTGGACCGCATCTCCGACAAGTGGGTCAGCCTCGCCGTCAACGCCCTCGCCGACGGCCCGCAGCGGTACACCGAACTGCAGCGCCGACTGGCGAGCGTGAGCCAGAAAATGCTCACCCAGACTCTGCGGAATCTGGAACGCGACGGGCTGGTGTCGCGGACCGTGACCCCGGCCGTCCCGGTCCGCGTCGCGTACGAGCTGACCCCGCTCGGCCGTTCGCTGCTGCCGGTCATGCGCGCGATCAAAGGCTGGGCGGAGGAGCACATGGAGGAGGTGCGCGCCGCCCGCGCCACCTACGACGCTCCGGGCACGGGGTCCGCGGACGGGGGCCCGGCGGGCCGAGGCGATCGCCCGACGGCCCCGGACCACGGCGCGGACACCGCTTCGTAGGCACATCGTGTCCGGAACCTGACGTTCCGCCGCCCGCCCCCCTTCGGCTGCTCTCCGTCACCGCATCGAGACTCATCCGCAACCGGTTCGACGGCTCCCGCCGGGCCCCTCGCGCGTCCCATTCACAGATGTCGACGACAGGGGGCCAGAGATGAACCACGGCACATCGAGACACCCGGCCGGCCCGGGGCGGGTGGGCGCCGCGCTCGCCGCGCTGCTGGTGAGCGCCGCACTGCTCGCCGGATGCTCGGCGAGCGGATCGGGCGGCCACTCGTCCGACGGCTTCGCCGCGGACGAACGCGGCACAACCGTTCCCGCCCCGGCGGCCACGGACGCGGCGGGCAAGCGGGAGAAGGGGGACGAGGCCGCGCCCGACTACCTGTCCACCTTCGCGCTCGACGTGGACACCGCGAGCTACGGATACGCGCGCCGCGTCCTCGGCGACGGGCAGCTCCCCAAGCCGGAGACCGTGCGGCCCGAGGAGTTCGTCAACAGCTTCAAACAGGGGTACGAACGACCGAGCGGCAACGGATTCTCCGTCAGCGTCGACGGCGCGCGCACCGGGGGAGGGGCGGACGACTGGTCGCTGCTGCGGGTGGGACTGGCCACCAAGGCGGCCGACGACACCGCCCCGAGGCCACCGGCCGCCCTCACCTTCGTCGTGGACATCTCGGGGTCGATGGCCGAGACCGGCCGCCTGGACCTGGTGCGCACCTCGCTCGCGTACCTCACCGAGCAGCTGCGTGACGACGACTCGGTGGCCCTGGTCACCTTCAGCGACGAGGCCGAGACCGTGGTCCCGATGACCGGGCTGCGCGGCCACCGCACCAAGATCCGCGAGGCCGTCGAATCGCTGCACACGCAAAGCGCCACCAACGTCGCCGCCGGGGTGGAACGCGGCTACGACGAGGCCGTGGAAGGCATCCGCGAGGGCGCCACCAACCGGGTCGTGCTGCTCTCCGACGCCCTCGCCAACACCGGGGAGACGGACGCCGACGCGATCCTGGAGCGGATCGGCAGCTCACGGAGCGAGTACGGCATCACCCTCTTCGGGGTCGGAGTCGGCAGCGACTACGGCGACGCGCTGATGGAGCGGCTCGCCGACAAGGGCGACGGCGACACCACCTACGTCGCCGACGAGGCCCAGGCCCGCAAGGTCTTCGTCGACCAGCTCCCCGCCCACGTCGAGCTGCGCGCCCGCGACGCCAAGGCGCAGGTCGCGTTCGACCGGAAGACGGTCCAGCAGTTCAAGCTCATCGGGTACGAGAACCGGGCCGTCGCCGACGAGGACTTCCGCGACGACGACGTGGACGGCGGCGAGGTCGGCCCCGGCCACACGGTGACCGCGCTCTACGCCGTACGCCTGCGCCAGGGAGCGTCCGGCCACGTCGCCACCGCCACGGTGCGCTGGCTCGACCCGGCGACCCGCAAAGCGCGGGAGGCGACCGGGTCGGTGGAGACCGACGCCATCGACCAAGGGCTCTGGGGCGCCTCCGACGATCGCCTCCAAGTGGCGGCGACGGCGGCCTACTTCGCCGACATCCTGCGCGGCGGAACCCTCCCCGGCACCCCGGCGCTCGGTGAACTCGCCTCCCGGGCGCGCAAGCTGGCGGCGGAGACCGAGGACGGCTCGGTGGCCAGGCTGGCCGATGCCATCAGCCAGGCCGCCGTACTGAAGGGCGGTGCGGACGAGGTGCCGACCGCACCGGCCGAGGGTGAGATCGACTGAGCAGGTG
>NZ_JBHWZJ010000212.1:0-12388 GCF_042728415.1 Streptomyces sp. NPDC060198
GTGCCGGCGGACCGCCTCCGAGGAGGCGGCGGGGATCAGCGGGACTGCGACGGGCCGAAGAACTCGATCTCCGCGAAGGCGACTTGCTTGGCCGCGGAGGTGTGGTAGGCGGACTCGACGGTGAAGCGGACCTTGGTGACGTCGTCGTAGCGGAAGTCGCGGGTCTGGCCTCCGGCGCCGTCGTCCAGGACGAGTTCGCGGTGGGTGACCTCGCCACTGGACCGGGTCACGGTGACGTCGACGCGGTGCGGGAGGGCCTGCTCGCCGTTCTGGTCGGCGCGGTACGAGACCCCCGGCATCACGATGACGTTCAGCAGACGGGTCGGTGTGTCGAAGGAGGCCTCGATCCACTGGCCCTTGCCCGACTCGGACACCCCGGGGCCCCACCAGGTGTTGTTGAGCTTGTCGAAGGACGAGTCCGGCTTGTGGCCCTGGTAGGAGCGGGACGCGGTGACGTGGTCCGGCGAGACGGGGGCCCGCTTGGAGAAGTGGTCGCGGGTCGCCCGGACGCCGTCGGGGATGTGGACGGCCGCGACGATCACCAGGGTCACCACGATCGCCGCCCCGACCCAGCTCAGTACGCGGTCGAAGGCGCGGCGCACCCGGGGACGGTCGCCGGCCCACGGGGTCTCCCGGGTACGGGTGTCCAGCAGTCGGCGCCACCACGGCAGCCGGCGGCCCTCCACGTGCCGGTCGCCCGCCATGGGCATCGCGCAGCGGGCGCAGTAGTGCCGGTCGGGCCGGTTGCGGGTGCTGCACCAGGGGCAGGGCGTGCCCCCGTCCACACCGAGTTCCTCGCCCGGGGCCTGCACGGTCTGCGGGCGCTGGGGGGCCGGCCGGCCGGGCAGGACCGGGGCGACGGAAGGCGCCGCGAGGGGGCCGGGGTCGGCGACCGGGACGATGAGGCGACGGGCGCGGTCCGCCATGCCGCCGTCGTCCGCGCCTCCGGCGGCCGCACCCGCCCCTCCACCGCCCGGCCAGTCGTCCGCCGCGGCTCCGTCGGCTCCGTCGGCGCGTCGGGCCGCCACTCTGGCCGCCCAGTCGTCCGTCACTCCCGGGACCTCTTCGGTGTCGGTCCCGTCCTGGGCGCCGTGCGCTCCGTGACCGGACTGCCGGGTGCGCTCCGCCGGGGCCGCACGCCTGTCGTCGTACGTGCCGTCGTCCGGGGAGCCGGCGTGGGCGAGGGGTTCCGGGGCGAGAGGCTGCCGCGACTGCCGGGGCAGCCCCGCGCCGCCGCCGGGCCGGGCGAAAGCGTCCCAGCCGGGTTCGGCCGACGCCGGAGCGGCATCAGTGGACGAGTACGTCGACGAGGCCGGGGCCGGGGCGGACACCTCCGACGCCTCACCGGAGCCAGTACCGGCACCGGCACCTCCGCCATGGCTGCGGGTGCCGCTCGCGGCACCCGCCGGGGCAGCCGGCCGGTCGGCCCAGCCCAGTACGGCCCCGCACGCGTCGCAGAACGACAAGCCCGGTTCCGCGCGGGTGCCGCATTCGACGCAGTTCTGCGTGGTCATTTCTCCGAGGTCCTTTCGGACGGATCGCCGGCGGTCACCTGGACCGTGTACGGCATGTGGGCGGGCCGGGCTGCGGCGACGATGCCGTCCAGGCGGTAGTGGTCCGCCGTGGTCGGATCGGGCAGCCTGAGGTGTACGTGCAGATGGGGACGGGGGATACCGGGGATCGGGCCCAGCGGGCGGGCGGTCCAGTCGGCGCCCCCGCTCTCGCTGATCTCCGGTGCGACGCCGAAGGCGAGCCGGACCGTTTCGGACAGGCCGCGCCGGGTGCCGCGGATGCGGTGCAGGTACGCGGCGGTCGCCACGGCGGCACGCAGCAGCGGCTCGGGTTCGGTGCCGTCGGTCTCCGCACCGACCCAGCCGGTCAGCCACCGGGCGTAGTCCAGGGGCGCCAGCGAGGGGCGGAAGTAGGAGTCGAGGCAGTCCAGCGCGGTGTGGATGGGCGCGAACACCTCGTCGAGCCCGTCGACGAAGCGCAGGGCGAGGTCGTCGTCGGCGAAGACGGCGGGCAGCATCGCGCCGATCGGCGAGGACGAACCGAGTCCGTCGACGGAGCCTCTCATCCGTGGCTCCCGGTGCCGCGGTCCTTGTCCCCCGTGGGGTTGTCCCCGATCACCCGGACGCGGTGGTCGAAGGAGAACACCAGGGAGGGCGGTGACAGGTCGATGCGGTTCGTCGCCTCGCCGCGCTTTCCGGTCAGCGGGTCGGCGGGGTGGAGCATGACCTCGTCCACCAGCTCGACGCCGGGAATCCGCTGGAGCACGGCGAAGGCCTCGCCGGCCTGCACGGGCCGCCCGAACGGCCAACCCTTGCCGTCCGCGCCACCGGTCAGCGGATCGAGGTGCTGGTAGAGGGCGTCGTGCACCCGTCGGCGTACCAGGTCGGTGTCGACGCCGCGGAAGGCGTGCACGGTGGCGACGACCGTGACGCCCTGGTAGAACGGCGGACCGACCGCCAACCGGGTCCCGATCAGGCGACGTTCGTCCAGGTGGCGCGTGATGCGCTCCAACAGCGCGTCACCGGGCACCAGTTGTTCGAAACGGAGTCGGCCGCCCGGGTCGGGTATCGCCTGTGGCACCACCAACACCCTTACCGCGTAAGCACCGTACTCGCTCTCCTCGCCCTCCAGGCAGGAGATGCGCGCGGTCTCGGGGGCGGCCCGGCGGGCCAACTCCTCGTAGTCGCGCAGGGTCACCGCGCGCTCCTGGGCGCGCAGCGTGATCGGGGCGCGGACCTTCGCCTCCTCGACCGTCTCGCCGTCCACGCCGCCGCGCGCGGCCTCCCGGTTGACGACCTCGGAGACGTACGGGATGGAGGTGCGCAGGACCTGTACGGCGCCGCGGGCCACGTTGCCGGCCCGGCCGCCGCCGGTGCGGTAGCTGCGGGCACGTACGGGTGAGCCCTTGGGAGCCGCCATGCCGTACTGGCGCAGGGACCCGTCGGGTTCGCGCACCGCCGGTCCGAAGGCGATCTCGCCGGTCGCGGCGTCCACGGTGACGTGGCGGTCGTCCGGGCCCGAGGCGGCGAAGTGCGGGACTACCTGCCAGTCCGTCCAGCCCTCGTGCTCGGCGGTCTGCAGCAGGACCGGCGGGGTGTCGCCGACCACGGGTCCGTGCGCGAGCCGCAGCCGCTGGCCCGGCAGCCCGGTGGACTCGCCGAGCGCCTCGTCGTAGACCGTCTCGGCGTGGACGACGGGGGCGGTGCCGCCGATGGTGAAGCCCTCGGCGGAGCGGACGGTGGGCGAGGTGGTGTAGAAGGGCTGGCCGGGGTGGGGTTCGGTGACCCTGCACCGCAGCCAGCCCGCCTCCTGACCGGCGTTGCGGGAGAGCACGTGTCCGCCGGGGACGTGCAGGATCACCTCACCGGGCCGGTTGAGGCCGCCGGTGCCGTCCCGGTCGACCTCGCAGAGCTGCCAGCCGTCCTCGGTCCACGCCTCCCAGACCAGCGGAGGCTGCCGCGGATCCACACCGACACCGTCGACCCGGCTGTCCAGCTCCAGGGTGACCGCGCAGTGCGGCACCGCGCCGGTCAGGCCCAGCAGCATGCAGTCGCCCGGGGAAGGGGACTCCGAGAAGCAGAGCACGTCCTTCCCGTCGTCGGCGAGGTCGTGCGTGCGGTCCAGCGCGGGCTCGCCCCGCCGCTGCACCATCAGATGCTTCAACCCGCAGTTCCAGAGCACCAGTTCGCGCTCGGTGCTGAAGACGACCGCTTCCTCGTCGCTGGTGCGCGAGGTGGCCACCTCGGTGCCGAGCGGTACGGTCACCGGCTCCTCCTGCGGCGCCGAGAGCCAGAACGTCACCTCCGTACGAGCGGCGGAGGGCGGGAACAGCGTGATGCCGACCAGGTCGAGGAAGGCCAAGTGGTTCTTGTCCGGCACTCGGTTGAGCCGGTAGACGATCTCGTCGGCCATGTGCGCCACCGTCTCGACGAGGGTGATCCCCGGGTCGGAGACGTTGTGGTCGGTCCACTCCGGGGCGCGCTGCTGGATGTAACGCTTGGCGTCGTCGACGAACTGCTGGAAGCGGCGGTCGTCGAGATTCGGGGAGGGCAGGGCCATCAACGGTCGCTTTCGGGAGAGTTGCCCAGGGCGGGGCCGGCGTCGGGCTCCTCGTGGGACGGGATGACATAGAAGGGGAAGACGAGGCTGCGGGGGTTGTTGGTGCCGCGGATCGAGTAGCGGACGTCGATGAAGAGGACACTCTGGTCGGTGCCCACGGTGACCTCGATGTCGTCGACCTCGATGCGCGGCTCCCAGCGGTCCAGGCTGACGTACACCTCGTGCTGGATGCGGCCCGCGGTCTGCTCGTTGACCGGTGCGAACACCAGATCCTGGATGGCGCAGCCGAAGTCCGGCCGCATCGGCCGCTCTCCGGGCGCCGTGGACAGGACCAGCCTGATCGCCTCTTCGATCTCCCGCTCCCCGCTGACCAGGGCGATCCCACCGGTGGGCCCGATGCGCAGGGGGAACGACCAGCCGGACCCCACGAACTGTTCGGCCATCAGACCTTCTCCTGCCTTCCGTCGGCGTTCTCGCTCATATCACCGGCATTCCGTTGGCCAGGAACGCGGGAGACGTGACGAGCACCGTGGGGGCCTTGATGGTGGTGTTGACGGCCGAGGTGACCTGCACGGTTCCCCCACCGGTGAGCATCGCGGCACCCACGGCGTTCATGTTCAGGGCGCCGACCGCGTTCAACCCCAGTTCGCCGGCGGCCCGGACGTTGACCGCGCCGCTGCCGCTGATGCTGAGCGGACCGCCGCTCTTGATGGTCAGGGCACGCCGGGCACTGAGCGTCAGGTCGGTGCCCGCTTCCACCGACACCGACCGGCTGCCCTTGATCGTCACCGAGCCCTTGCTGTCCACGACGATCTCGGTGTTGGTCCGGTCCAGCTGGATGATCAGCTGCTGGTCCCCGGAGGCGAGCCGGACGCCCTGTTTGCGCGTACCGGTCTTCTGGCTGAGCAGGTCCATGCGGTTGCCGTCCCGGTCGGAGACGGTGTGCCGCGCCGCCGTCTTCCGCGAGGCGTCGTGCAGCGGCACGTCCCTGACGGGGGTCGGCACGTCCTTGCCGTTGTAGAGCCCGCCGATCACGAACGGGTGGTCCAGAGCGCCCCGGTCGAACCCGACGAGCACCTCGTCGTTGACGTCGAGCGGGAAGATTCCGCCGCCGGAGAGGCCGCCCATCTGCACGGTGCGCGTCCAGTCGCTGACGTAGGTGTCGTCCAGCCAGGGGAAACGCAGCTTGACGCGCCCTTGTTTGAGCGGGTCGTTGACGTCGGTGACCAGAGCGTTGGCCACGCTGGGCAGCCGCGGCGCGGTCTCCGTGCCGCCGGAGGTGAGGCCGTACAGCGACCGCCACTGGCGTCCGCTGACCGTCACCCAGGTCTCGTAGTGCTTGCCGTCGCCGAAGACGTGGCGCACCGAGGTGACGGTGTACTTGCCCTCGAAGGGCTTGCCCACGTCGGCCAGGGCCACCGGAACTCCCGGCCGCAGCTTGGGGTTCCCGCGCGCGACGACCTCCACCTCGGCGAACGAGGACGTGATGTCGTCGGCGAGCGCTTCGGCGGCGAACTTCACCTCGGCCTGCTTGTCGTACGGCGTCGCCGTGTCCACCAGCGGCGCCGGGCCGAACTTCGCGGCGGCGACACCCGGCGTGGTGCCGATGGTGATGCCCGGATTGGAGACCGCGGGCGAGAGGGCGGTGAGCTCCTTCTTCGTCGCGACGTCCCAGCCCCGCGCCTGGACCTTGCCGACCTGGTCGGCGGCGGTGACCGCGGCCCGCAGCCGCAGGATGTCGTGCCCCGCCTGCAGCACGAAGGGGCTCTTGTCCCCGTCGGTGCTCGGCGAGGGCGCGCCCGCGGACGGCTTGGGCCGTACGAACTGGAACTTGCCCTTCGCGTCGATGGACATCACCATCTCGTTCTCGTCGGCGAGCCGCGCGAGGAAGTCCCAGTCGGTGACGTTGGACTGGCTGATGAACTCGTACACGGTCTTCGTCGACTGGATCGTCCCGACGGGCACGCCGTCCTGGGCCGCCAGCTTCCTGGCGATGTCGGACGCGGTCTGGCTGCGGAAGGCGGTCACCCGGCGGCGGCGCAGCAGGCGGTGCCCGAGGTCGTAACCCCGGACGACGGCGAAGGTGCCGGTGCCGTCGTAGTCGACCTCCAGGCCGGTGACCTCACCGGTCAGCAGCGGGTCTCCGGCGCCCTTCCCGTCGGCCACCGGCGTGATGACCACGCTGCTGCCGAAGGTGACTCCGAGCTTGCCGAGGATCTTCCGGTACGGGTCCCGGAAGGTGAGGTGGAACGCCGCCGGAACACCCATCCCCTGGTCCACATGGCTGTCGACGAGGGCGCTGGTGAGGTCGGACGGAATCTTGGCGCCATTGATCTTGACGTCGACGACGTTGGAGAACGCGGCCCGCACCATCAGCCGCTCACCTCCTCGGCGGACGGCATGACCAGTTCGGTGCCGGACGGCAGGTTCCGGGGATCGTCGATGCCGTTGGCCCGGGCGATCGACCGCCAGGCGGCGGCGTTGCCGTACTCCCGCCAGGCCAGCGACTGCAACGAGTCGCCCGCCACGACCCGGTGGACGCGCTGCGCGGTCAGCGCGCCGGACGTCGGGTTCTGGCCACGGGTCTTGCTCGGGATCTCGTGCAACTGCAGTCGGCAGGTGGCCCGGATGGGGACGCCGGTGGTGCCGAAGACCGTGTAGGACACGTCGACGGAACTGATGTAGGCGGTGAACCGTGCCGTCGAGAACGACCCCCACTGGAAGACGACCCACGGCGGCGAAGGCTGCTTGGTGCCGATGCTCTTCAGGGTCACCTCGCAGCATTCGAGGAGCGACTCCACCTTCTTCAGCACGGTGTTGCCGGTCGGTTCGCCGGAGGAGTCGAGGAAGACCTCCAGACCCATCTGCATCGCCTCGACGCCCATGAACTCCGGCTTCGCACCGGTGCGTTCGATCTGCGCCGGGGTCGCCTTCCACTGTGCGCGGCGGCTCAGAGACAACTGCGCCGGGTTGAAGTCGAAGGCGAACGTCTCCATGATCCCGCCGGGGGACGTGCTGTCGCCCACCGGCGGTTCGTGGATCGCCAGATTGGCGCGTACGAGGCTTTTGCCCGCGCCCTTGCTGCCCTTGGTGGCCACCGTGTCCCCGCCCCTCAGCCCGTGAATCCGTGGTGGGCGATCTCCAGTACCTCGGTCGCCACCGCCGGGCTGGCCGGGTCGAGGGTGGGACCGGTCCAGCGCACCGGCAGCACGTCGATGAGACCCCAGCTGGCGACCTCCGAACCGTCCGCGCGCAGCGCCGCGATCTGCGCGGTGGGCCGCTTGATCCCGGTCTGCACGGACGAGATCCACTTGGCGACCTTCGCGGTGTCCGGGGTGAGCGGGCGGGTCAGCCGGATCGTGGAGAAGGTGACCCGGGTCGGCAGCGCCCACACGAAGCCGTTGTTGCCGCCCTCCTGGTGGTGCTCGACCTCCACCTCGGACGCCAGCCCCTCGCACCCGTTGAAATAGCCGAGGCTTTCGCCGTCGATGCTGAGGGAGAACCAGATGGTTGAGCCCGGGTCTTGGCTGGAGGGCATCTCGGCGGACCTTTCTTTCGGTGGTGCGTGCCGGTCGGGTGTTCGTCCCGGCCAAAAGGCCTGGGGCCGGGGGCGGTCGGGACGATCGGAAGGCGGATCGGTCGGATCGGTCGGATCGGTCGGAGCGGTCAGCGGCGGGGGTCGCGGAGTTTGCCGATCCGCTCGCGGTCCAGGCGGAGTTCGGTGCGGATCAGCCGGGTGATCCGGCCGACGAGCCGGTGCGCGAGCTCGTCCAGCTGGAAGTCGGTGAGCGCCCGGGGATCGAAGCCGCCGTCGGGTACTTCCGTGTACTTGGGCGGGGGCGGGGAGTTCCCGGGCGACGGGTCGTTCGGCGGGGACGCACCGGACTCCGGGGTGTACGGAGGCGGCGGACCGGCCGGGTGTCCGGGACGCGTGGTGAGGCCGGCCGCCACCGTGGCCGCCGCGGAGGCGGCGAGTGCGCCGACCGCGGACGAGGCGGACCGGCCGGCGGCCCTGTGGGACTTTCCCCAGAGCCGCTGGACGACCGGCATCGAGGCCGCGGGAGCGGCGGGAGCCGGGAGAGGAGCCGCAGCCGCGACGGCACCGCCGGCAGGCTGGACCGGTGCCGGCATCGGGGCCGGTCCAGCCGGCAGGGGCAGCGGCGCTGCCTTCACGGGCACCGCGACACTGCGCTGGAGCACGGCAGGGGCCGGTTGCGGCATCGCCGGGAACAGCGCGGTCGATCCGGGCGGCGCCGTCGTCGTCGGAAAAGCCGGAGCGGGGAACGCCGGGGCCGGGAACGCCGGGGCCGGATTCGCAGGTCCGGGGAACTCCTGGGCCGGAGCCGGCGGCTGTACCGGACCGGGCGGGGCCGTCGGCAGGAGCGGCGGAGGCAGGGACTTCGGGGGCCGCGGCTGTGCCAGTGCCCGCTGGACCACCGGGACCGACGGGAAGTCGCGAAAACCCGGAGCGCTGTGCGCAAGTCCGGGTCGCGGTGCGCTGTGTGCGGGGGACGGAGCCGGTGTGCTCGCGGGTGCCGGAGGCGGGGTGCTCGCGGGTGCCGGAGGCGGGGTGCCGTGTGCCGGAGCCGGGGTCGGTCCCGGGGCTCGTGCCGGTGCCGGTGCCGGTACTGGAGTGGTACGAGCGAGCTGTACGGGCAACGGAGCCGCACCGGCGGGAGCGGCACCGGCAGGGACCGCACCGGCAGGAACCGCGCTCATCGGGGCGCCGAGGGGCGAGCGTCGCGGAGTGCTCCGGGCCGGGGACGGGCCGGAGCTCGCGGACGGGCCGCCGCCTGCGGACGGGGCCGGGGCGTCCGCGCTCGCGGACAGGGCCGGGGCAGGGGCGGGGGCGGGGGCAGGAGCGGACGCGGCCCGCTGGATGCCCGGAGCCGGAGCCGGTGCCAGTGCCTGAGGGGACACCGCCCGCTGGATGCCCGGAGCCGGGGAGGTCGCACGCGCCGTGGGCGCCGAGGCGATCGGAGCGCCCAGACCCGGGCGGGACCGCGGACGGGCGGCGCTCCCTCGGACGGGGGGTACGCCGGAAGAGGCGGCGGGCGGCCGGGCACCGGTCGACGGCCGCGCCGAGTCGTCCTCCCGGCCCGGGGTGCCGGAGCCGGTCGGGACCGCTGTCGCGGTCGGCCCTGCCGGAGTGTCACCGGAGCGCGCCGCCGCCCGCTGGACGGGGGTGCCGGAGTGGGGCGGGAGGGCGGCCGCCGGGGCCGCAGCGGTGGGCGCTGGACCGGCGCCGGCCGCCGGAGTGGAGGTGACGGCGGGTGCCGGGGATTCCGGCTGGACGGAGGCTCGTCGTACGGCGATCCCCGGAACCGGCGAGGCCGCAGGCGCCGAGCCGGAGGCAACACCGGACGGCGCGGGACCGGGCCGGGGTGACGTCGTACCGTCGCTGCCGGACCGCGTCGACCGCAGGGGAGCGCCGCCCCGCGGTCGGCCGGGAGCGGAGTGCGTGGGCTGCTGGGGGGTGGAGCCGGGGGACGCGGACCGCTGCGGCCCGGAGTCGGGCGCGGCCCGCCGCTGGACGACGGGTGCCGGGCCTGCGGCACCCGCGACGGGCACCACCGGGGAAGCCGAGGGCGGAGCCGCTCCGGGGGCGGTCCCGGGCGACTGCGGGGAAGGCGTGGGCCGGTCGTGGGCCCCGGCCCGTACGACCGGAACGTCACCGGCCACCACGCGCCGCACCGAAAGGTCACCGGGTACCGCCCCGGCCTCACCGCCCGTGGCAGGGACCGGCGTTGTCGGGGTACGGGCGGGGTCCGCGTCCCCACGGGTCGGGGTTCCCACGCCACCCCTGCGGGCGCCACTCCCGCTCCGGGAAGGGCTGCCCGCGGGCGGGGTCTGCCCCGCGGCGGCAGGCGCCACCACGGCCGACGTCTGCACCGCTGCACGCTGCACCACCGGACCGGAAGCCACCGGACCCGAAGCCGCCGGAACGGAGGCCGCCCGACCGGAGGCCACCGGAACGACACCAGCCGGAGCGGCACTGACCGGCCCGGCACCGGCAGGGCCGGAACCCGTGGATCCGGACTCTCCGTCCGACGCCACCTCCCGGGCCGTCCCGCCTTCACGCGGGGCAGCCGCCGGCCGCACCGGGGCGGTCGGCGTTCCGGCGCCGGAAGGGACACCGGCGGGCGTACGGGCCGCCGCGCTCGCGGGGGCAGCACTCCGCCGCGCGGTGGGCAGCACCCGCCGCTGCACCTCCGCCCCGGGCTGCGCCCGGGTCAGAGCCGCCTGCCGGGGAGACGGGCTCGCCGGAAGCGGCGTCACCCGCAGACCCGCGCGCGCGGCCGGCGGGAGGACGGGAACGGCAGGAGCCTCGGACCGCAGCACCGATACCGGGGCCGGACTCGAACCGGCACGGCCGCCACCCGCAGCACCGGTGCCGGAACCGCCACCGGGCACGACAGCCGGACCGGCCGCCGTCGTGCTCCGTACCTCCGTGCTCCGTGCCTCCGTGTTCCTTGTCGGCGTGTTCCTTGTCGGCGTGCTCCGTACCGCCGTACTCCCGCCGGGGGCCGCAGGCGCACTCCGCTGCACTGCCGGAGCCGGGGGCACCGGCCCCGGGGTCGCAGGGCCCGCCGCCGTCACCGGCCGGGCCGCGCGCGCCTGCGGGGAGCCGGGGACCCGCGCGGACGCGGGTCCTCCCGGCACGCCGGGGGCCGCCGGGAAACTCGCCGGAAGCGCCCGCAGCGGTACCGCCGGGGCGCGCTGCACCGTGGCGTCGTTGCCCGCCAAGGGCAGTGCCCCCGACCGGCGTTCGAGACCCGGTACGGGCCGGGCCGACACCGGGTTCGCCGCTTCGCCGAGTACCGAGGTGGCCCGGCCGTCCAGCACCGCGTGGGACGCGGTGCCCATGAACGACGGGTTCTGCCAGGTCGGCAGCCGGCCGCCGAAAGCGGAGTCCGCGACTCCCGCCGGTCCGCCCGCCACGGCGCGCTGGATCGGCGGCAGCCCGGCCCAGGCGGCGACGACCGGAGCGCGGACGCCCGATGGTTCGGCCACCCGGCCGGTGTCGGCCCCGCCTCGCGCGGAATCCGCCGCCCCCTCGGGGGGTACGGCCGCCGCGCTCGTCCCCGTGCCGCCCGCTCGCCCGGTCCACAACCGCTCCAGGAACCCCACCGCTCAGCCCTCCGCGCCGGCACGCGTCACGAAGGACGCGATCTGATCGGTGTATCGACGACGGTCCTGGTGCTCCAGGTCCAGGATCTGCTCCAGGCTCCAGTGGAAGTGGTAGGCGACGTACGCGATCTCCTCGTGCAACCGGTCGTTCGCGTACGTCACGATTCCCCCAGGCGGCTCCCGCCGAGTTCGACCTCGAAGGGCTCGGAACAGTGCGGGCATTCCACCGAAGCGCGGGTGTGGCCCTCCGCGTTGATCTGACGGTAGAAGTCCTGCAGGAAGGCCAGGTCGGAGGCGAACATGTTCTCCACGATGCCGTCGTGCATCATCGGCAGCGTGCCGAGCCGGGTGATCACCCGGCCCAGCAGCACCACCGAGAGGAACGCCGGGTTCTCCTGGACGCGTACGTCGCGCAGCGGGACGAGTTCGTCCCGCGCCGTCGACAGCCGCATCACCCCGTCCCGGTGGACGGTGCCCGCGTCGTCCACATAGCCACGCGGCAGCTGGAACGCGAACTCGGTGCGCAGTTCGTACCGTTGCTGCTGCGGGGCCGGTGCGGAGGGCGCGACCTGTGTGTCGGGTGCCGCGACGGGAGCGGACTGCTCCGTCTCCGCACCGGGACCCTGGGCGAAATCGCCGGCCCTGGCGGCAGAACGGCGCATTACTCGATGACCAGTTCTTCGAACACGATGGTCACCGTCTCGGTGAGCGCGGAAGCCTCGCCCGCCTTCACCGTGCTCGCGTCGATCTTGCTGCACCAGGCGTTGCGCAGGTGGTAGCGCTTCACCGGGTTGTTCTGGAAGTCCATCATGATGATGGAGGCGTTCTTGCGGGCCGTGGTCATCTGACCGGCGATCGACTCGTTGATCCACTGGGTGAACGACGCCGACTGGGTCATGCCGCGGATGACCGTGCAGGTCCCGTTCTTCTTCACACCCGGCATGTTCTTGACCACGTTCTGGCCGTTCGGGGTGTTCTGCTGGTAGGTGATGACGTCCTGCTCGATGCTCATGCCACTGACCTCGGCGAGGTACTCGACCATGACACCGTCGATCTGCAGGCCGAAATTGTGTGAGGTAAGGGCGTCACCCGGCTGGAGACTCATGTGTTCGCTGTCCTTGTGAAGGAGATCTGAGGGGTGGCGGCGTTACGGCGGTGGAGGCGGCCCGGGGCCCGGGTGGTGTCC
>NZ_JBHWZJ010000213.1:0-12364 GCF_042728415.1 Streptomyces sp. NPDC060198
GGGCCGTGTGCTGCCAGGACCCGGAGGCGTGCCCGCACCGCCCGCCCGCCCGGGTTCGCGTTCCCGCTCCTGTCGGCGGCCCGCCCCGGTCCACCGGTCCGTGGGCCGGACCCGGGCGCCGGGGCGCCGATCTCCGCCGGTATCGTCGGTTCCGTCGTCGCGCCCCGCCCGTGCGCCCGTCGCCCTCACCGGCCCGCGACGCCCCGTACGCCCTTGAACACCCCGTACCACCGAACACCCCTCGTACCACCGACCTCCGTGGAGACCGCGATGCCCGGCTCGCCCGCCACCCGCCGCACCGTGCTGAAGGGCGCCGCGCTCGCCGGCGCCGCCGGGCTGGGAGCGGCCGCCTGCTCGACCGACTCCAAGCTCGGGCACGCCGAGGACCCGACCCCGACCGCACAGGTGGACCTCGGCGCGGCCGATGCCGTCCCGGTCGGCGGATCGAAGCTCTACAGCGAGCAGCGCCTCGTGGTGGCCTGCCCGTCGAAGGGGCAGTACAAGGCGTTCAGCGCGCAGTGCACCCACGCGGGCTGCCTCCTGTACAAGGTCGAGGACAACGAGGGCCACTGCCCCTGCCACGGCAGCGTCTTCGACACCACGACCGGCGCGGTCGTCCACGGCCCGGCCACCGTGCCGCTGCCCGCCGTCCCGGTCAGCGCGCGAGACGGCCGGCTCACCGCCGGGCCCGGCGCCTGACCCTGCCGGGCGCGGCCCTGCCCGCCGCCCCCCCGTCAGGGCGGCGCGGGCCGGACGGCAACCTCGCTGTCACCGGCCGGAAGTAGGGTGTGAGACATGGCAGACCCCTCCAGCTACCGCCCCAAGCCGGGACAGATCCCCGACTCCCCGGGGGTCTACAAGTTCCGCGACGAGCACCGCCGGGTGATTTACGTCGGCAAGGCGAAGAACCTCCGTCAGCGCCTCGCCAACTACTTCCAGGACCTGGCCGGTCTCCACCCGCGCACCCGCACCATGGTGACCACGGCCGCCTCCGTGGAGTGGACGGTCGTCTCCACCGAGGTCGAGGCCTTGCAGCTGGAGTACTCCTGGATCAAGGAGTACGACCCCCGGTTCAACGTCAAGTACCGCGACGACAAGAGCTACCCGTACCTCGCGGTCACTTTGAACGAGGAGTTCCCCCGGGTCCAGGTGATGCGGGGGGCCAAGAAGAAGGGCGTGCGCTACTTCGGCCCGTACGGCCACGCCTGGGCGATCCGCGAGACCGTCGACCTGATGCTCCGCGTCTTCCCCGTGCGTACCTGCTCCGCGGGTGTCCTCAAGAACGCCGCCCGCACCGGCCGCCCGTGCCTGCTCGGCTACATCGGCAAGTGCTCCGCCCCCTGCGTCGGCCGCGTCAGCCCCGAGGAACACCGAGAACTCGCCGAGGAGTTCTGCGACTTCATGGCCGGCCGCACCGGCGCCTACATGCGCCGCCTGGAGAAGGAGATGACGCTCGCCGCGGAGGACATGGAGTACGAGCGCGCCGCCCGGCTCCGGGACGACATCGGGGCACTCCGGCGCGCGATGGAGAAGAGCGCGGTCGTGCTCGCCGACGCCACCGACGCGGACCTCATCGCGGTCGCCGAGGACGAGCTGGAGGCGGCCGTCCAGATCTTCCACGTGCGCGGCGGCCGGGTGCGCGGCCAGCGCGGCTGGGTCACCGACAAGGTCGAGGCGGTCGACACCTCCGGCCTGGTCGAGCACGCCCTCCAGCAGCTCTACGGGGAGGAGACCGGCGACTCCGTACCCAAGGAGGTCCTCGTCCCCGCGCTGCCCGAGGACCCCGACGCGGTCTCCGAGTGGCTCGCCCACCGCCGGGGCTCCCAGGTCAGCCTGCGCATCCCGCAGCGCGGCGACAAGAAGGACCTGATGGCCACGGTCCAGCGCAACGCCCAGCAGGCGCTCGGACTGCACAAGACCAAGCGCGCCTCCGACCTGACCACCCGCTCCCGGGCCCTGGAGGAGATCGCCGAGGCGCTCGGTCTCGACACCGCCCCGCTGCGCATCGAGTGCTACGACATCTCCCACCTCCAGGGCGACGACGTCGTCGCGTCGATGGTCGTCTTCGAGGACGGGCTCGCCCGCAAGAGCGAGTACCGCCGCTTCCAGATCAAGGGGTTCGAGGGCCAGGACGACGTCCGGTCGATGCACGAGGTGATCGGCCGCCGGTTCCGCCGCTACCTCCAGGAGAAGGAGCGCCTGGGGGAGTGGGAGGAACCCTCCCGGTCCGACCTCCCCGGGGCCGGCACCCTCGGCACCGACGTCCCCACAGCGGGTATCCCCGCCGCCGGCGTCTCCGGCACCGAGGCTTCCGGGGCCGACGCCTTCGGAGCGCTCACCCCCGGACCCGGCAGCCACGGCGCCGACGGGCCGCGTGAGGACGACACCCCCGGCGACACCGAGCCCCGCGAGGACGACGGCCGCCCCAAGCGGTTCGCCTACCCGCCGCAGCTCGTCGTGGTCGACGGCGGTCAGCCGCAGGTGGCCGCCGCGAAGCGCGCGCTGGACGAGCTGGGCATCGACGACATCGCCGTCTGCGGCCTCGCCAAGCGCCTCGAAGAGGTCTGGCTGCCCGACGACGACGATCCCGTGGTGCTACCCCGCTCCAGTGAGGGCCTCTACCTCCTCCAGCGCGTCCGTGACGAGGCCCACCGCTTCGCCATCACCTACCAGCGGGCCAAACGCGCCAAGCGGGTCCGCAGCAGCCCTCTCGACGGCGTTCCCGGCCTCGGCGAGAGCCGGAAACTCGCGCTGCTCAAGCATTTCGGCTCCGTCAAGAAGCTGCGGCAGGCGACAATCGACGAGATCTGCGAGGTCCAGGGGATAGGCCGCAGGACCGCGGAGTCGGTGGCCGCGGCCCTCGCCACGGCCGCGCCGGCCGCACCCGCCGTGAACACGGCCACAGGAGAGATCATCGACGAGGACGACGGGGGCACGCCATGACCGACCATGAGCACCGCCACGCAGAACCCACGCAACCGGACCCGGACCGAACAGACGGAGCAGACGTGAGCACGGGCACCACCAACGAGACGGGCGACGCCGTCCCGGCTGCCATCCCCGAACTGGTGATCATCTCCGGGATGTCCGGCGCCGGCCGGTCCACCGCCGCGAAGTGTCTGGAGGACCTCGGCTGGTTCGTCGTCGACAACCTCCCGCCCGCCCTGATCCCGACGATGGTCGAGCTCGGCGCCCGCTCCCAGGGCAACGTGGCCCGGATCGCCGTCGTCGTGGACGTACGCGGACGCCGCTTCTTCGACAACCTCCGCGAGTCGCTGGCGGACCTGGACACCAAGCACGTCACCCGCCGGATCGTCTTCCTGGAGTCTTCGGACGACGCACTGGTGCGGCGTTTCGAGTCGGTCCGCCGCCCCCACCCCCTCCAGGGCGACGGCCGGATCGTCGACGGCATCGCGGCCGAGCGCGACCTGCTGCGAGAACTGCGCGGCGACGCCGACCTCGTCATCGACACCTCCAGCCTCAACGTCCACGAGCTGCGCGCCAAGATGGACGCCCAGTTCGCCGGCGACCAGGAGCCGGAGCTGCGTGCCACGGTGATGTCGTTCGGCTACAAGTACGGTCTGCCGGTCGACGCCGACCTCGTGGTGGACTGCCGCTTCCTGCCGAACCCGCACTGGGTGCCCGAGCTGCGCCCCTTCACCGGCCTGAACGAGGAGGTGTCCGCGTACGTCTTCGACCAGCCGGGCGCCAAGGAGTTCCTCAACCAGTACACCGAACTGCTCCAGCTCGTCGCCGCCGGATACCGCCGCGAGGGCAAGCGCTACGTGACCATCGCGGTCGGCTGCACCGGCGGCAAGCACCGCTCCGTCGCGATGTCGGAGAAGCTCTCCGCCCGCCTCGCCGCCGAAGGGATCGAGACCGTCCTCGTCCACCGGGACATGGGGCGCGAGTGACCGGCGTCAACCTGCGACTGCGGAGACTGAGCAGGGCGGCCTCGCTCCGCTCGGGGCGCAGGCGCGGCGGCCCGCCGAAAGTCGTCGCCCTCGGCGGCGGCCACGGACTGTCCGCCTCGCTCGCCGCCCTGCGCCGCATCACCGGTGACCTGACCGCCGTCGTCACCGTCGCCGACGACGGCGGTTCCAGCGGCCGGCTCCGCGACGAGTTCGGGGTGCTCCCGCCCGGTGACCTCCGCAAGGCCCTCGCGGCCCTCTGCGGAGACGACGACTGGGGGCAGACCTGGGCCAGGGTCACCCAGCACCGCTTCGAGTCCCGGGGCGACCTGCACGGGCACGCGGTCGGCAACCTGCTGATCGTGGCGCTCTGGGAGCAGCTCGGCGACCACGTGCAGGCGCTCGACCTGGTCGGCACGCTGCTCGGCGCGCACGGCCGGGTGTTGCCCATGTCCGCCGTACCGCTGGAGCTCCAGGCGCAGGTCAGGGGGCACGAACCGGAGCGGCCCGAGGCGATCGTGACCGTACGCGGCCAGGCGACCGTGGCCCTCACCCCGGGCGAGGTGCAGTCCGTGCAGGTGGTCCCGCACGCCCCGCCCGCCGTTCCGGAGGCGGTCGAGGCCGTCCTCGACGCGGACTGGGTGGTGCTCGGTCCGGGCTCCTGGTTCTCCTCCGTCATCCCCCATCTGCTGGTACCGGATCTGCTCGACGCGCTGGTCGCGACGAAGGCCCGGAAGGTGCTTTCGCTGAACCTCGCGCCGCAACCCGGTGAAACAGATGGCTTCTCCCCGCAGCGTCATTTGGAGGTTTTGGGGCGACACGCCCCTAAACTCGCCTTGGACGTGGTGTTGGCCGATGAGGCCGCCGTGCCTGACCGCGAGTCCCTCGCCGATGCCGCGAAGCGGCTCGGTGCCGCGGTGGAGCTGGCGCCGGTGGCCTCGCCAGACGGCGTTCCGATTCATGATCCGGAGCTGCTGGCCGCCGCGTACGACCGTATTTTTCGGATGCATGGAAGGATCGGCCCATGGCGATGACGCCAGCGGTGAAGGACGAAATTTCTCGGCTTCCCGTCACCCGGACCTGCTGCCGGAAGGCGGAGGTCTCCGCGATCCTCCGGTTCGCGGGCGGGCTGCACCTGGTGAGCGGCCGGATCGTGATCGAGGCGGAGCTGGACACGGCGATGGCGGCCCGCCGGCTCAAGCGCGACATCCTGGAGATCTTCGGGCACGCCTCGGAACTGATCGTGATGGCCCCCGGCGGGCTGCGCCGCGGTTCCCGGTACGTCGTACGCGTGGTGGCGGGCGGCGACCAGCTGGCCCGCCAGACCGGCCTGGTGGACGGCCGGGGCCGTCCCATCCGCGGGCTGCCCCCGCAGGTGGTCTCGGGGGCCACCTGCGACGCCGAGGCGGCCTGGCGCGGGGCCTTCCTGGCGCACGGCTCGCTCACCGAGCCGGGCAGGTCCTCCTCGCTGGAGGTCACCTGCCCCGGTCCCGAGGCGGCGCTCGCGCTGGTCGGGGCCGCGCGCCGGCTCTCCATCGCCGCGAAGGCCCGCGAGGTCCGGGGCGTCGACCGCGTGGTGGTCCGCGACGGCGACGCGATCGGCGCCCTGCTGACCCGCCTCGGCGCCCACGAGTCCGTGCTGGCCTGGGAGGAGCGCCGGATGCGGCGCGAGGTGCGGGCCACCGCCAACCGGCTCGCCAACTTCGACGACGCCAACCTGCGCCGATCCGCCCGTGCCGCCGTGGCCGCCGGTGCCCGTGTGGGCCGCGCCCTGGAGATCCTGGGCGAGGAGGTTCCCGAGCACCTCGCCGCCGCCGGACGGCTGCGCATGGAGCACAAGCAGGCGTCGCTGGAGGAGCTGGGCGCGCTCGCCGATCCGCCGCTGACCAAGGACGCCGTCGCGGGGCGCATCCGCCGGCTGCTGGCGATGGCCGACAAGCGCGCACAGGACCTCGGCATCCCGGGTACCGAGTCCACCCTCAGCGAGGAGATGGCGGACGGCCTGGTCGGCTGAGGCCGGCCCGCCCCGGCCGCCCGTCGTATACGACCGCCGTCGGCGTTCCCTTCGCGGGGACGCCGGCGGCGGCTTTTTCGCCGGACGGAGAAGGCCCTCGCGGCGGAGTGCGGAGGCGTCGGCCGGGAGGCCGGACGACGGCCCGTGGTTCCGCCCGTCACCGCGCGGCGCCACCTGTCACGCCTCGATCGTCCGTGTGTGTACGGGCGTTGGGCACATGTCCGATCCTCGCAGGACAGAGGCCGTTTTCTGGCCCGATGGGTGACCGGCGGCCCCCCGGCGGGCCGGAGCCGCGTGTTCCTACTGGTCAGTAGGTCGCATCGGTGTGCGTACGAGGCCTCTCGATGTCACCCGCGGGCCACATGAGAGGTAGGGTCGGAGGCGGTCGGGGACATCCCATACAACTCGCCGGCGTCGAAACCCGGCGTACCTAACGAGGAGATCGGTTCGTGACGATCCGCGTAGGCATCAACGGCTTTGGCCGCATCGGTCGTAACTACTTCCGCGCGCTGCTGGAGCAGGGTGCGGACATCGAGATCGTGGCTGTCAACGACCTGGGTGACACTGCGACCACGGCTCACCTGCTGAAGTACGACACCATTCTGGGTCGTCTCAAGGCAGAGGTCAGCCACACCGCCGACACCATCACCGTCGACGGTCACACCATCAAGGTGCTCTCCGAGCGCAACCCGGCCGAGATCCCCTGGGGTCAGCTGGGTGTCGACGTCGTCATCGAGTCGACCGGCTTCTTCACCAAGAAGGCCGACGCCGAGAAGCACATCGCCGGTGGCGCCAAGAAGGTCCTCATCTCGGCTCCGGCCAAGGACGAGGACATCACCATCGTGATGGGCGTCAACCACGACAAGTACGACGCGGCCAACCACCACGTCATCTCCAACGCCTCCTGCACCACCAACTGTGTGGCGCCGATGGCCAAGGTTCTGGACGAGAACTTCGGCGTCGTCAAGGGTCTGATGACGACGGTCCACGCGTACACGAACGACCAGCGCATCCTGGACTACCCGCACTCGGACCTGCGTCGCGCCCGTGCCGCCGCCGAGAACATCATCCCGACCACGACGGGTGCCGCCAAGGCCACCGCCCTGGTCCTGCCGCAGCTCAAGGGCAAGCTCGACGGCATCGCCATGCGCGTGCCGGTCCCGACCGGTTCGGCCACCGACCTGGTCGTCGAGCTCGGCCGCGAGGTCACCAAGGACGAGGTCAACGCCGCGTTCAAGAAGGCCGCCGACGACGGCGACCTGAAGGGCTTCCTCACGTACACGGAGGACGCGATCGTCTCCTCCGACATCGTGGGCGACCCGTCCTCCTGCACCTTCGACTCCTCCCTGACGATGGTTCAGGAAGGCAAGACGGTGAAGATCCTCGGCTGGTACGACAACGAGTGGGGTTACTCCAACCGCCTCGTCGACCTGACCGTCTTCGTCGGCGGCCAGCTCTGATCCTCGGATCGGCAGGCATCTCGATGTAGTGAGGGGCTCGGACGGCGCGACGTAGCGCCGTCCGGGCCTCTCGCGTGCTCATCCGTCCTTTTCCAAGGAGTCCTGGAACAGATGAAGACGATCGACGAACTTCTCGCCGCAGGGGTCGAGGGCAAGCGGGTATTCGTCCGCGCCGACCTCAACGTGCCGCTCGACGGCACCACCATCACCGACGACGGCCGCATCCGCGCCGTCCAGCCGACCGTCGCCAAGCTCGCCGAGGCCGGCGCGCGAGTCATCGTCGCCTCGCACCTCGGCCGCCCGAAGGGCGCCCCGGACCCGGCGTTCTCGCTGGCTCCCGCCGCCGCCCGGCTCGGTGAACTGCTCGGTACCGAGGTCGCGTTCGCCACCGACACCGTCGGCGAGTCCGCCACGGCCACGGTCGCCGCCCTCACCGACGGCCAGGTCGCCGTCGTCGAGAACCTCCGCTTCAACGCCGGTGAGACGTCCAAGGACGACGCCGAGCGCGGCGCCTTCGCCGACCAGCTCGCCGCCCTCGCCGACGTGTACGTGGGCGACGGCTTCGGCGCGGTGCACCGCAAGCACGCCTCGGTCTTCGACCTCCCGGCCCGGCTGCCGCACTTCGCCGGTTTCCTCATCGCCACCGAGGTCGGCGTCCTCAAGAAGCTCACCAGCGACGTCAAGCGCCCCTACGCCGTCGTCCTCGGCGGGGCCAAGGTCTCCGACAAGCTCGGCGTCATCGACCACCTGCTGGAGAAGGCCGACCGCATCCTGATCGGCGGCGGCATGGCGTACACCTTCCTCAAGGCCCAGGGCCACGAGGTCGGCATCTCGCTGCTCCAGGAGGACCAGGTCCCCGCGGTGCGGGACTACCTCAAGCGCGCCACCGAGCGTGGCGTGGAGTTCGTGCTCCCCGTCGACGTCCTCGTCTCGTCCGAGTTCCCGGACCTGAAGACGAAGGCCCCGGCCAACCCCACCGTCGTCGCCGCCGACGCCATCCCCGCCGACCAGGAGGGCCTGGACATCGGCCCCGAGACGCGCAAGCTGTACGCGGCGAAGCTCGCCGACGCGGCCACCGTCTTCTGGAACGGCCCGATGGGCGTCTTCGAACACCCCGACTACGCCGAGGGCACCCGCGCACTCGCCCAGGCGCTCGTCGACTCCCCGGCCTTCAGCGTCGTCGGTGGTGGTGACTCCGCCGCGGCCGTCCGCATCCTGGGCTTCGACGAGAACGCCTTCGGCCACATCTCGACCGGTGGCGGCGCCAGCCTCGAATACCTTGAGGGCAAGAGCCTTCCCGGCCTCGCCGCATTGGAGAACTGAGCCAGATGAGCACCCGTACCCCGCTGATGGCGGGCAACTGGAAGATGAACCTCAACCACCTCGAGGCCATCGCCCACACCCAGAAGCTCGCCTTCGCACTGGCCGACAAGGACTACGACGCGGTCGAGGTCGCCGTCCTGCCGCCCTTCACCGACCTGCGCTCCGTGCAGACCCTGGTGGACGGCGACAAGCTGAAGATCAAGTACGGCGCCCAGGACATCTCGGCGCAGGACTCCGGTGCCTACACCGGCGAGATCTCCGGCTCGATGCTCGCCAAGCTGAAGTGCGCGTACGTGGCCGTCGGCCACAGCGAGCGCCGTCAGTACCACGGTGAGAACGACGAGATCTGCAACGCCAAGGTGAAGGCCGCCTACCGGCACGGGCTGACCCCGATCCTCTGCGTCGGCGAGGGCCTGGACATCCGCAAGGCCGGTGACCAGGTCTCCTACACCCTCGCGCAGCTCGACGGCGCGCTCAAGGACGTCCCGGCCGAGCAGGCCGAGTCGATCGTGATCGCGTACGAGCCGGTCTGGGCCATCGGGACCGGCGAGGTCGCCACCCCCGAGGACGCCCAGGAGGTCTGCGGAGCCATCCGCCGACGGCTCGCCGAGCTGTACTCGCAGGAGCTGGCCGACGCGGTCCGCATCCAGTACGGCGGTTCCGTGAAGTCCGGGAACGTCGCCGCGATCATGGCGCAGCCCGACGTCGACGGCGCCCTCGTCGGCGGTGCCGCGCTGGACGCCGACGAGTTCGTCAAGATCGTCCGCTTCCGCGACCAGTGAGTATGCGCTAGCGCCGATCCGTCGTACCCTTGCGGGGGCCGGGGTGGGTTCCACCCTCGGCCCCCGTTGTGCGTGAATGAATTTTCGTAGAAGCAGATTTCTTTAGAAGCAGTCCAGGATTTCCGGAAAGTAGGGACCAGCCGTGATTTTGGCGTTCGAGATCGCCCTGATCGTCTTCAGCCTGCTGCTGATGCTGCTGGTGCTGATGCACAAGGGCAAGGGCGGCGGCCTCTCCGACATGTTCGGTGGCGGTATGCAGTCCTCGGTCGGCGGCTCCTCGGTGGCCGAGCGCAACCTCGACCGCATCACCGTGGTCGTCGGCCTGTGCTGGTTCGCGAGCATCGTGGCGCTGGGCCTGCTCATCAAGCTGGACAACTGACGCATCGTCCGCGATTGCCGGTGACCGTGTAACTCCAATCACTGGACGCGCGTTGGGCCTTACGTAGACTGGGGCATCTTCGAGCACCATCACGCAGGGAGTTACGACCGTGGCAAGTGGCAACGCGATCCGGGGAAGCCGGGTCGGAGCGGGGCCGATGGGGGAGGCCGAGCGGGGCGAGTCCGCGCCGCGCCTCCGCATCTCCTTCTGGTGCTCGAACGGGCACGAGACGCAGCCGAGCTTCGCCCATGACGCGCAGGTACCGGAGACCTGGGACTGCCCCCGATGCGGCTTCCCGGCAGGTCAGGACAAGGACAGCCCGCCCGACCCGCCGCGCACGGAACCGTACAAGACGCATCTCGCGTACGTGCGCGAGCGGCGCAGTGACGCGGACGGCGAGGCCATTCTCGCCGAGGCGCTCGCCAAGCTCCGCGGCGAGATCTGAGAACACCCCGCCCGGCTCCCGCGAGAGCCGCCGCTTCTCCGCACCGCCCCGTTCACCGGCCGGACACCCCCTGGGTGCCGGCCGGACCGCTTTTCGCTGCCCGCGAAGCCCCGATGTCCGTAGGGGGCCATGCCCGCGCGGCACCCGCGACCAGGATCAATTAGGTTGGGGGTGCAGCGGGGAGCAGGTACGAGAAGAATGGGCTGATACCCGGGATGAACGCACAAAGCCGAACCAAGCTCAACCAGACGCCCGAGTGGGCGGCCCTCGGCAAGCACCGCGAGGAGCTGGGCGGCACCCACCTGCGGGAGCTGTTCGCCGAGAGCACGGACCGCGGCGCCGCCTACACCCTCCGGGTGGGCGACCTGCACATCGACTACTCCAAGCAGCTGGTGACCGACGAGACGCTGCGTCTGCTGCGTGACCTCGCCGCCGCCACAGGGGTGGCCGAGCTGCGGGACGCCATGTTCCGCGGCGAGCGCATCAACACCACCGAGGACCGCGCGGTCCTGCACACCGCGCTCCGCGCCCCGCGCGGTGCGGTGATCGAGGTCGACGGTGAGAACGTCGTGCCCGCCGTGCACGATGTCCTGGACAAGATGGCCGGCTTCGCCGACCGGGTCCGCTCGGGCGAGTGGACCGGCCACACCGGCCGACCCATCAAGAACATCGTCAACATCGGCATCGGCGGCTCCGACCTGGGCCCCGCCATGGCGTACGAGGTGCTGCGCTCCTTCACGGACCGCTCCCTCACCCTCCGCTTCGTCTCCAACGTCGACGGTGCCGACCTCCACGAGGCGGTCCGCGACCTGGACGCCGCCGAGACGCTCTTCATCATCGCCTCGAAGACGTTCACCACCATCGAGACGATCACCAACGCGACCTCCGCCCGCGACTGGCTCCTCACCGAGCTGAGGTCCGGTCAGGAAGCCGTCGCCAAGCACTTCGTGGCGCTGTCGACCAACGCCGAGAAGGTGTCGGACTTCGGCATCGACACGGCCAACATGTTCGAGTTCTGGGACTGGGTCGGCGGTCGCTACTCCTACGACTCCGCCATCGGCCTCTCGCTGATGATCGCCATCGGCCCGGACCGGTTCCGCGAGATGCTCGACGGGTTCCACCTCGTCGACGAGCACTTCCGCACCGCCCCCGCCGAGGAGAACGTCCCTCTGCTGCTGGGTCTGCTGGGCGTCTGGTACGGCCAGTTCTTCGACGCGCAGGCGCACGCGGTGCTGCCCTACAGCCACTATCTCTCCAAGTTCACCGCCTACTTGCAGCAGCTGGACATGGAGTCCAACGGCAAGTCCGTGGACCGGGACGGCAATCCCGTGGAGTGGCAGACCGGCCCGGTCGTCTGGGGCACCCCGGGCACCAACGGCCAGCACGCGTACTACCAGTTGATCCACCAGGGCACCAAGGTCATCCCGGCCGACTTCATCGGCTTCGCCGCCCCGGTCGGCGACCTGCTGCCCGGACTCATCGCGCAGCACGACCTGCTGATGGCCAACTTCTTCGCGCAGACCCAGGCCCTCGCCTTCGGCAAGACGCCCGAAGAGGTCCGCGCCGAGGGCGTGCCCGAGGAACTCGTCCCGCACAAGACGTTCCAGGGCAACCACCCCACCACGACGATCCTCGCCGAGAAGCTCACCCCCTCCGTCCTCGGCCAGCTCGTCGCGCTGTACGAGCACAAGGTGTTCGTCCAGGGCGCGATCTGGAACATCGACTCCTTCGACCAGTGGGGCGTCGAACTCGGCAAGGTCCTCGCCAAGAAGATCGAGCCGGTCCTCACCGAGGGCACCGGCGGCGAGCAGCTGGACAGCTCCACGGCCGCCCTCGTGGCCACCTACCGGTCGCTGCGCGGTCGCTGAGCCGGTGACCGAGGGGGAGTGGACGCCGCGCCTGAGACCTCCGGCGCACTCGCTCGACCGGCGCGCCGTCGGCTGGTGGCGCACCCAGTGGCTGCTGCTGACCGCGGCGCCACTGGCCGCGCTCGGCGTCCTCGCCACTCTCATCGCCCCGGCCCGGCCGTGGCTGCTGCTCTCCGCAGCGG
>NZ_JBHWZJ010000214.1:0-12318 GCF_042728415.1 Streptomyces sp. NPDC060198
GCGCGAGGCGCTCGACCGTGCGGGGTGTGAACGCTTTGGAGACGAGACGCCGGATGCGGGTGTGGTCGGGCGCCTCCAGGTCGAGCAGCCCTTGGCCGTTGAGGGTGGTGAACGGCTCGTGCGCGGCAGGCGGCGGGGTGACGCCGAACTCCTCGTGGGTGAAGCGGTGCAGATACGTCCGGCCGAGCCGCCGGTCGCGGAGCAGAGCCGACACGTCGGCGTGGTGCGGGATCAGCCACTGCCGGGTCGGCTCGAACCGGTGGACCCGGCCGGCGGCTCGCAGGGCGGCGTAGGCGGGGTACGGGTCGGCGACGAACGCGGGTGACCAGGGGTCGAAGGACACGTGCATGGCCCGACGCTACCGGCAGCCCGCCCCGGAGCGGCCGGCCCCCAAGGACTGTCCCGCACTTCCTGGCGGGTGTACGACGAATGTGCGGGTCAGCCCCTACCCCGGTGTGACCAGCCGCGCCTCGTACGCGAAGACCGCCGCCTGGGTGCGGTCGCGCAGCCCGAGCTTCACCAGGACCCGGCTGACGTGGGTCTTGACGGTGGATTCGGCGACCACCAGGTGGGCGGCGATCTCCGCGTTGGAGAGCCCCTGCGCGACCAGCACCAGCACCTCCGTCTCGCGTTCGGTGAGATCCCCGATCCGGGCCAGGGCCGGGGGTTTCGGCGCCTGGGCCAGCTTGGAGAACTCGGTGATCAGCCGGCGCGTCACGGTGGGCGCGAGGAGCGCCTCGCCGGATGCCACCACCCGCACCCCTTCGGCGAGTTGGCGGGCGGAGGCGTCCTTGAGCAGGAAGCCCGAGGCCCCGGCGCGCAGGGCCTGGTAGACGTACTCGTCGAGGTCGAACGTGGTCAGCACCAGCACCTTGGCGTCCGCGTCGGCGGCGACGATCTCGCGGGTGGCCTCGATGCCGTTCATCTCGGGCATCCGGATGTCCATCAGCACGACGTCCGGGGAGAGTTCGGCGGTCCGCGCGACCGCTTGGCGCCCGTCCACCGCCTCGCCGACGACCTCGATCCCGGGCATGGCGTTGAGCAGCACCGAGAAGCCCTCCCGGACCAGCATCTGGTCGTCCACGATCAGGACCCGGATGTCGCTCACGCGGCGGCCTCCCGCGCCTCGTCGGAGGGGCCCTCCACGCTTTCGGCAGGCTCCGCCGCCCGGGGCACCGGGATGAAAGCGGCGACCTCGTAGCCACCCTCCTCGGTCGCCCCGGCGGTCATCTCGCCCGCCAGCATGGCGATCCGCTCGCGCATCCCGGTGATGCCGTGCCCGGCGCCGGGCGAGGCCTTGACCGGCTCGGTGGGCGGCCCGTTGACCACCCGTACCCCGAGCCCGCCGAGGACGTACGCGATCTCGACGACGGCGGTGGCGCCGGGCGCGTGGCGCAAGGTGTTGCTCAGCGCCTCCTGGACGATCCGGTAAGCCGACAGCTCCACGCCCTGGGGCAGTTCGCGGACCGCCCCGGTGACGGTCTTCTCCGTCTCCAGGCCCGCCTCGCGGACGTTGTCGAGCAGCCGGTCGAGCCGGGCGAGCGTGGGCTGCGGGGCGTCGGGCGCCTCCTGGTCCTCGGCCCGTACGACCCCGAGCACGCGGCGCAGTTCGGTGAGCGCGGCGACCGCGTTCTCGCGGATGGTGACGAACGCCTGCTCCAGCTCGGGCGGCGGGTTCTGCACCCGGTACGGCGCGGCCTCGGCCTGGATCGCCACGACCGACATGTGGTGGGCGACCACGTCGTGCAGCTCGCGTGCGATGGTGGTGCGCTCCTCCAGCAGCGTGCGCCGGTCACGCTCGACGGCCGTGACGGTGCGCTGGACCGTCACCTCCCGCTCGGCCTCGCCCACCTCGCGCCTGGCCTCGCGCCGGACCTGGACGACGGTCACCACGAGCAGGGCGACCGCGGACACGACGAACATGGGGGCGGCGGTCGACGTGCCGTCGGAGTAGGCCGCGCTCTCCATGAGCACACCCAACAGCACGGTGATGAACCAGGTCCAGGCGGCGGTACGCGGCCGGGTGCGGGCCGCGACGACGACCAGCACGACCAGGTGCCCCCACAGGCTGCTCGCCGCCCACGGCCCGACGCCGCCACCCCCGGCGACCACCAGCGTGCCCAGCACGGAGGCCCAGAACGCCGCCACCGGACGGACCAGGGTCAGGGCCACGGATATCGCCGGCACCAGGGAGAGCACCAGTTCGTCCCCGGACCGGGCCATCCCGAGGAACACACAGATCAGCGCGGCCCCCAGCACCAACGCGTGCGGGGTCCACACCAGCTTCTTGCGCGCATTCGGCGGGAGCAGGCCCACCAGCGGCCCGTCGCCGTCGAGCGGAGCAAGCGGGCGGTAGGCGAACACGTTCTGGAGGAGATCCTGCCGCAGGCCGCCCAACGCACTCGCCGCCGCCTGGAACTCCGGTGTTCTGGTCTTCGTCTGGGCTCGGGTCTCGGTCACGTGCTCACGGTAGGGCGGGGCGCAGGCCCGGGTCGTCCCCACGGAAGCGGATACCGGGCTCTCCGTCTCAGGGACTACGGACCCACCTCACCCGCGGGCGGCCACCCAGACGCTCCGCTCGGTGCGGACGGTGAGGTCGTCGCGGCGCAACACCCCGTGCGGGCCGTCCGCGTCGGTGAGCGCGTCCAGGGTGGCGAGGTCCTCGGCGTCGAGTACGTCCTCCAGCGCCGACCGGACCCGGGTGAGGGAGGCCAGGACGTAGCGGCCGGTGGCGGCGGGCAGCGGGGCGGTCAGGTCGATGGCGACGACCCGCTCGGCCACCACGTCGAGCCCGGCCCCGCGCAGGCGCGCGCCCCAGTCCTCGCTCATGTGCATCCCGGCGGCCTTCCGCCCCTCGGCCTGGGCCGCGTGGCAGCGCTCCTCAAGGCCGGGGCGGCCGATGCCGAGGTCGTCGGGGAGGAAGCGGGGGAAGCCTTCGAGCTCGACCGCGACCATGAGCCCGCCGGGCCGCAGCACCTCGCGGACCTGGGCGAGGATCGCGGCCGGGTCGGCCATGTGGTGGAGCGAGGCGGAGGCCCACACCAGGTCGAAGGGCCCGGCGGGGAGGGCCTCGGTGTCGAGGTCGGCCACCACGGTACGGACCCGGTCGGCGACCCCCAGCGCGACGGCCTTCTCCGCCAGGCGGGCGGCCATCTCCGGCGAGGCGTCCACGGCGGTGACGTCGGCGCCGGGGAACCGCTGGAGCAGGGCGAAGGTGCCCGCACCGGTGCCGCTGCCCAGGTCGAGCACCCGGAGGCCCCGTCCGCCGGGCTTCTCCGCCTTCCCGCCGGAGAGCTCCTCGATCCAGCCCGTCAGCTCGTCCAGGTGTTCGTGCAGTACCTCGGCGTCGAGGTCGAGCATCTCGGTCAGTACCGAGAAGTCGGCATCCTGCGAGCCGTGCCCATGACCGTGCCCATGACCGTGGCCGTGCTGGTGGCTGTGCTGGTGGCCAGGGGCGGGCTCGCGCCGGTGTCCCTGCTGATGACCGTGCCCGTGCGGGTGCGCGTGGTTGTCGTCCATGCTTCGAGCCTACGCACGCCTTGCGCCGAAGGCATAGCATCTTGCGTATGACGCAAGACGGTGAACTCGACTCCCTGGTCCGCAAGCGGATACGCGGCCTCCGCACCGCCCAGGGCTGGTCGCTCGACGATCTGGCCGCGCGCTGTTTCCTCAGCCCCTCCACCCTGAGCCGGATCGAGACCGGCCACCGGCGGATCGGCCTCGATCAGCTCAGCTCGATCGCGCGCGCTCTGGGGACGACCCTGGACGCGCTGGTGGAGTCGGTCTCGGACGAGGACGTGGTGATCCGTCCGCAGCACGACGCGGAGTGCGGGACGACCACCTGGCTGCTGAACCGGGAGGGCGGGCAGCCGGGCGTCACCGTGGTGCGGATGAGCATCACCGCACCCGAGCCGCGGCACGGGCGGGACGAGCTGAAGGTCCACCCGGGCGGCAAGGACTGGTTCACCGTGTTGTCCGGCACCGTCGTGCTGCTGCTGGGGGAGCGGACCATCACGGTCGAGACGGGCGAGGCGGCGGAGTTCTCCACGATGGTCCCGCACGCCTTCGGCGCGCGCGGCGGTCCGGCGGAGATCCTCGCGATCTTCGACCGCGACGGCCGGCGGACCCATCTGCGCCCGGAGCGCTGATCAGCCGACCGCGACCGCCCCACCGGAATCCGCCGGACGGGACGCGCACGTCACCAGGCGAGTTGTTCCAGCTCGTCCGCCACCAGCGCGCAGGCGTCCGTCGAGGGGTCGATGAGCGGGAAGTGGCCGATCTCGTCCAGCAGGGTCAGCCCGACCGTCTCCCCCGCCGTCGCCGCCGCGGCGACGAACGCCTCCGCGACCGACTGCGGCACGACGATGTCGTCGCACCCCTGCACGATGTGGGTGGCGATCCCGGTGGGCAGCAGGACGGCCGGGTCGACGTGGTGGCGCCGTTCGGCGAACCCCTCCTCACCGCCGAGGAGTTCGTGGACGGCCCCGGAGCAGATGCCGAGCTTCGCGGCGGTCAGCAGGTCGGCGATCGGTGCCAGCGCCACCACCCCGCGCAACGGCGGAGGTTCGGGCAGCCGCCACGGCGACCCCACCGGCAGCACATGCCGGGCCGCCGCCCAGAGCGCGAGGTGGCCGCCCGCCGAGTGCCCGGTGACGACGGTCCGGCGCAGGTCCGCCTCCGGCAGCTCCCGTGCGGCGATGGCCGGGATGGCGTCCATCGCGGCGGCCACGTCGTCGAAGGTCTCGGGCCAGCGGCCCGCCGCGTTCCCCTCCCCCGCCGAGGACGGGTCCGCCCCGCGCCGGTACTCCACGCTGGCTACGGCGAAGCCGCGGTCGGTGAGGAACGCGGCGAGCGGCGACACGTGGCGGCGGTCGTACGGGGCGCGCCAGGCGCCGCCGTGGAGCAGGACGACGAGCGGCATGTTGGTCCACCCGTGCGCCGGAGCCCAGAGGTCGATGACCTGGTCGGGGTGGTCCCCGTAGGCGACGGTCCGGTCGGGGGCGATCTCCGCATGGGCGAACGCCGACTTCTCCTCTACGGCGTCCCGATCGCGCGCGGCGGAATCCGACATTGTTGCTCCAACCATCCTTTGGGCTGCCCCACTTGTCCGACCTGCGGGGACCGTACCAGGCCCTGGAGCGGTCTCCGGACGGAGTGGGTCCGCCCCGGCTCCGTCCGGAGCCGCTCCGGCGCGGTCACCCGTTCGCCACGGCCCCCGCAGGGACGTCCGCCAGCACCCCGGCGAGCACCCGGGCGGCCCGCTCCGCGTCGGCGAAGCCGACGTACAGCGGGGTGAACCCGAACCGGAGCACGTCGGGACGGCGCAGGTCGCCGACGACGCCCCGGGCGATCAGCTCGCGCATCACCGGCTCGGCCTCGGCACACCGCAGCGCGACCTGGCTGCCCCGCTCGCCGTGCGCCGCCGGGGTCACGGAGACGACGCGGCCCTCGGGGGCGTACGCCTCGACGCACTCCAGGAAGAAGTCCGTCAGGGCGAGGGACTTGGCGCGTACGGCCTCGATCGGCACCCCGTCCCAGACGTCGAGGGCGGACTCCAGCGCCAGCATCGAGAGGATGTCGGGCGTGCCGACCCGGCCTCGGACGGAGCCCTCGGCGGGCTCGAAAGCGGGGGTCATGCCGAACGGGTCGGCGTGCGAGTTCCACCCCGGCAGCGGGGAGTCGAAGACGCCCTGGTGGCGCTCGGCGACGTACAGGTAAGCGGGCGAACCCGGTCCGCCGTTCAGGTACTTGTACGTGCAGCCGACCGCCAGGTCCACGCCGTGCTCGTCCAGGCCGACCGGCAGCGCGCCGGCGCTGTGGCAGAGGTCCCAGACCACGACGGCCCCCGCGCGCCGCACTGCGGCGGTGAGCGTGGGCAGGTCGTGCAGCCGGCCGGTGCGGTAGTCGACATGGTTCAACAGCACCGCCGCCGTTCGCGAGTTGACGGCACCCGGCACGTCGGCGGGGTCGACCGGGACGATCCGGTGACCGGTCATCCGGGCGGCCGATCCCGCGATGTAGCCGTCGGTGGGGAACGTCGAGGCGTCGACCACGATCTCGTCCCGCCCGCCCGGTGCGAGCCGGGTCGCGGCGACCAGCGCCTTGAAGACGTTGACGCTGGTGGAGTCGCCCACCACGATCCGGCCCGGTGCCGCGCCGACGATCGGCGCGATGCGGTCGCCGACCCGCTCGGGCGCGGTCCACCAGCCGCTCTCGTCCCAGGACCTGATGCGCAGCTCGCCCCACTCGCGGGTGATGACGTCGTGCAGCCGGTCGGGCACGTGGGCGGGCAGCGCGCCGAGCGAGTTGCCGTCCAGATAGACCCCCTCGTCGAGGGTGAACAGCTCGCGCAGATCGGCGAGTTCGTCTGCGGCGTCCAGCTTGGCCGCACGGTCCGCCAGCAGGCGGTGGTTGGTCTCAGACATGACTGCGGGCCGTCCAGAGTTCGGGGAACACGGTCTTCTGCGCGCGCTTCTCCAGCCACGCCACTCCGGCGGAGCCGCCGGTTCCGGTCTTCGAGCCCATGGCCCGCCGGGTCGCCACCAAGTGGTCGTTGCGCCAGCGCCAGACCAGCTCGCCGACGTCCGTGAGCAGCTCGCCGAGGCGCACCAGCTCGTCGTACTTCTCCGGGTCGGCGTATATCCGCGCCCAGACGGCCTCGATCACCGGGGAGGGCTCGTACTTCTGCCGAAGGTCCCGGTCGAGGACCGACCGCGGCACCGGGTGGCCGCGCCGCGCGAGCAGCGCCAGCGTCTCGTCGTAGAGGCTCGGCTGACTCAGTGCCTTCTCCAGCTCGGCGTACACGCGCGGGGAGCCCCGGTGCGGCACGAGCATGGAGGCGGACTTGTCACCGAGCAGGAACTCCATCCGCCGGTACATCGCGGACTGGAAGCCGGAGCCCTCGCCGAGCGAACCGCGGTAGGAGTTGAACTGGGCGGGGGTGAGCTGGGCCAGCGGGCGCCAGGACGCGTTCAGGGCCTCCAGCTGGCGCAGCGAGCGCTTCAGGGCGTCCCGCGCTACGGGCAGCCGGTCCTCGCGCAGGGCCAGCGCCGCCGTCTCCCACTCGTGGACCAGGACGGTGAACCACAACTCCATGACCTGGGTGGTGACGAGGAAGACCATCTCGCCGGGATCGTCGGAGCGCAATTGCTGCAAATGGGTGAGAACGTCCGCCTGGACGTAGTCCTCGTAGGGAGTCGTCCCCGCGAAGTCGAGGTACGGGGTTTCCGCACCGGTCTCTTCGGGGTCGGGGTGTTTCGCCGACATCTCTGTCTCCTCGGCACGATCCTCCGGGTAGCGGTCCGCCCCGTCCTAGCTGGGTGGGCTCCGGTCCCCTGCGGCGCATCCTAGGCGGAACGGGCAGGCACGGCCCAGGGCCGGAAGCGGACTGGTGGCCCGGCCGGGACGATCGTGGTCGCGGGCCCGGGGCCGCGGCCCGTACCCTCCCGGACGCATACCGGCCCGCAGCCGACAAAGCGGGCTGCGGGCCGGTGAGCAGGCACGACGGGCGCCGTAGGGCTGCCCCGCGTCCTGGAGGGGTCAGCCCAGGATGTCGGCTGCGGTCGGCGAGGAGTCGCGGAGGAAGGTCGAGCAGCGCTCGTACTCCTCCTGCTCCCCGATGGCTCCGGCGGCGCGCGCGAGGGCGTGCAGGGCGCGCAGGAAGCCGCGGTTGGGCTCGTGCTCGAACGGCACGGGCCCGTGGCCCTTCCAGCCGGCCCGGCGCAGGGCGTCGAGCCCGCGGTGGTAGCCGGTGCGGGCGTAGGCGTACGACTCGATGACCCGGCCGCCCTCGAAGGCGTCGTCGGCCAGCTGCGCCCAGGCGAGCGAGGAGGTGGGGTACTTCGCCGCGACCTCGGCGGGCGGGGTGCCGCCGGCCAGCAGCCCGCGCGGCTCCGGGTCGTCGGGCAGGTGGGTCGGGGCGGGGCCCCCGAGCAGGTTCTCGTGGATGGACATGGGTCCCAGTGTGCCTGGCACCCCGCCGTCGCGGGACACCGCCCGGCGCCGCACCCGCACCCCCGCCGGTACGCCCGCGGGTGCGGCGCCCGTCACTCCTCGGGCCGCCGCCGGGCGGGCTCCAGGGGCGGCGCCACGACCCCGCAGTGCACGGTGCACTCGGGCCGGCAGGGCCCCTCCGCCGGATGCGCCCCGCCGCCCTCCGCCCGTTGCCTGCCGGTGCCCCGGCCGGAGTCCGTGTCCGGGGCCCGTCCCGGGGCCGCCGCCGGTGTCCGTACCGCGCAGAAGGCGAGCACCGCCCCCGCCACCAGGAGACCCGCGCACATCGGCATCGCCCGCCGGAAGGTCGCGGCGAACTCCCCCGCGTCCCGGTACGCCTCCGGGCCCATGCCTGCCAGCAGCGGCAGCGCGGCGACCGCGATCAGCCCGGCGGCGCGGGCGGCGGCGTTGTTGATGCCGCTGGCCAGCCCCGCCTGTCCGGTGTCCACGGCCGCCAGCACGGTCGCGGTGAGCGGCGCGACCAGGGTGACCAGCCCCAGGCCCAGCACCACCACGGCGGGCAGCACCTCGCTCAGGTACCCGGTCACGGAAGCGCTCCCGGGCCCGACCCGCAGCATGAGCAGCATGCCCGCGGCGGCCAGCAGCGGGCCGACGGTGAGCGGGACGCGGGGGCCGATGCGGTGGCCGAGTTCGCCGGAGGCGGCGGAGAAGAAGAGCATCAGCACGGTCGTCGGGAGCAGCGCGGTGCCGGCGCCGAGCGCCGAGTACCCGGCGACGACCTGGAGCTGGATCGCGGAGAGGAAGAAGAACCCGCCCAGCGCCGCGTACACGCAGAACGTCACCAGGTTGACCACCGTGAACAGTCGCGAACGGAAGATCGCTGGAGGCACCATCGGATCCGGCCGCCGCCGCTCCACCCGGACGAACGCCGCCCCCAGCAGTACCCCGCCCACCGCCGCCCCGATCACCGCGGGCGAGGCACCGCTCCCCGGCGCCTCGATCAGCGCGTACGTCACCAGGGCCAGCGCCACGGCGGCGAGCACCGCTCCGAGGACGTCGAAGCGCCCGTGGGCGCGCGGGTCCCGCGACTCCGGCACATGGCGCAGAGCGACGGGAACGCAGAGCGCGGCGACCGGCAGGTTGAGCAGGAAGACCCAACGCCAGCCGGGCCCGTCGACGAGCCAGCCGCCCACGAACGGCCCGATGGCCGCGCCCACCCCGCCGAAGCCGGACCAGAGCCCGACCGCGCGCGCCCGGTCGTCCGGGTGGAAGCTCGCCTGGATGAGGGCCAACGACCCCGGGGTGAGCAGCGCCCCGCCGATCCCCTGGAAGGCGCGCGCGGCGATCAGCACCGCGGCGTTCGGTGCGACGGCGCAGACCAGCGAGGCGAGGGCGAACCAGACCACACCGACGACGAAGACCCGCCGCCGCCCGTACCGGTCGCCGAGCGCCCCGCCCAGCAGGATCAACCCGGCGAGGGTCAGCATGTAGGCGTTGACGGTCCACTGGAGCGCCGCGAGGTCCGTGCCGAGGTCCTCGCCGATCCGGGGCAGCGCCACATTGATGACGGTGGAGTCCAGCATCGCCATGCCGGAGCCGAGCACGGTGGTCAGCACGATCCACCGCCCCGGCGCCGAGGCGGCCCGGATCTCCCCGGCGGCCTTCGGCGCACCGGTGCCGCCCGCCCCGCCCGCGGCGGCCGGCGGTTCGGGCGGGCGGTCCTCGGCGGGTCGGTGGTCTCGGGGCGTCGGGGGTCCCTCGGGTGTCTCACCCATGGGGGCAGCATCGCCGTTGCCCGGCAGGGCGGCCAGCGGGGCCTGGCGCCCTCGTACGCCCGCCGCGGCTACCGCAGCGAGAGGATCGCCCGGACCAGCGCGTCGATGCCCGCCTCCGCCTTGGCGCGGGGGCAGCCCACGTTGAGCCGTACGAAGCCGTCCGAGTCGTAGACCCCGCCCGGCATGATGGCGACCTTCTCCCGCTCGATCAGCACCCGCTGGAGGGCGTCGTCGTCCAGGCCGAGCGGCCTCAGGTCGATCCAGGCGAGGTAGCCGGCCTGCGGCGGACGCCAGTCGAGCTCCGGGAAGGCGGTGTTCAGCCGCTCCTGGACCAGAGCCAGGTTCCCGGCGATGTAGGTGCGCAGCTCGTCGAGCCACGGTCCGCACGCGCGGTACGCGGTGATGTGGGCGGTCAGCGCGAGCACCGCCGGGGACTCCAGTCCCTCCGCCGTCGCCATCCGCCGCAGGTACTCGGCGCGGTCCGCCGGGTCACCGATCAGCCCGTACGAGCCGGTCAGCCCGGGGAAGTTGAAGGATTTGGACCCGGAGGTGATGAGCGCCCAGCGCGCGGGCCCCCGGTCCGCCACCCGGGTCCACGGCACGTGGCGGTACCCGTCGTGCGCGAAGTCCGCGTGGATCTCGTCGCTGATGACCAGCACCCCGTGGTGTGCGGCCAGTTCGGCCGTCCGCGCGAGCTCGGCCTCCGTCCACACCCGTCCGGTGGGGTTGTGGGGCGAGCAGAGCAGCAGCACCTTGGCGTCCGGGCGGGCGAGTTCCCGCTCCAGGGCCGCATCGTCGCCGACCGGCACCCCGCGCATCTCGCGCCCCAGACCGAGGATCGCCTTGCGGAAGCCGTCGTACGTCGGGGTGTGGGTGACCACCGCGTCGCCGGGCCCGGTCCACATGCGCAGCAGCTGGGAGAGCTGGTTGAGCACGGAGGGCCCGTAGACGAGCTGCCCGGTGTCGATGGCGGTGCCGTAGCGGGTGGCGTACCAGTGGGCGATCGCCGAACGGAAGTCGTCCTGCTGCCAGTCGGTGTACCCGAACACCCCGTGGTCGATCCGGGCACGCAGCGCGTCCAGCACCTCGGGCGCCGTCCGGAAGTCCATGTCGGAGATGGTGAACGGCAGCAGCCCGTCCACCCCGAACCGGTCGGCGACCCCGTCCCACTGCACGCTCCAGGTACCCCGACGGTCGACGACGGCGTCGAAATCGTAGGACGGACTCACAGCGCTACCTCACACGGTTCGGTCGTTCACGGGGTTCGTACGGTCCGGGCGCGGTCCCCGCCCCCGGGCTCGGGTGCTCTGCCCGGGGCCGCACACGCCACGGGCCCGACCTCCCGGGGATCACCCAGGAGCGTCGGGCCCGCCACGCACGCAGGACGGGACCGCGAGGCCCCGTCCGCGCTTACTTCAGCTTGGTGCCCGTGGAGCGCAGGTTGGCGCAGGCCTCGGTGACACGCACGGCCATGCCCGCCTCGGCGGACTTGCCCCAGGTGCGGGGGTCGTACGTCTTCTTGTTGCCGACCTCGCCGTCGACCTTCAGCACGCCGTCGTAGTTGCTGAACATGTGGTCGGCGATCGGGCGGGTGAAGGCGTACTGGGTGTCGGTGTCGAGGTTCATCTTCACGACGCCGTTCTCCAGCGCGGTGGCGATCTCCTGCGCGGTGGAGCCGGAGCCGCCGTGGAAGACGAAGTCGAACGGGGAGGTCTTGCCGTACTTGGCGCCGACGCCCTCCTGGAGGTCCTTCAGGAGCTCGGGGCGGAGCACGACGTTGCCCGGCTTGTAGACGCCGTGGACGTTGCCGAAGGAGGCGGCCAGCAGGTAGCGGCCCTTCTCGCCCAGGCCGAGCGCCTCGGCGGTACGCAGCGCGTCGTCGACGGTGGTGTACAGCTCGTCGTTGATCTCGTGCGTGACGCCGTCTTCCTCGCCACCGGTCGGGGTGATCTCGACCTCAAGGATGATCTTGGCGGCGGCGGCCTTCGCGAGCAGCTCCTGACCGATGGCCAGGTTGTCGGCGAGGGTCTCGGCCGAGCCATCCCACATGTGGGACTGGAACAGCGGGTTGAGGCCCTTGGCGACGCGCTCCGCGGAGATGTCGAGCAGCGGGCGGACGTAGCCGTCCAGCTTGTCCTTGGGGCAGTGGTCGGTGTGCAGCGCCACGGTGATGTCGTACTTGGCGGCGACGATGTGCGCGAACTCGGCGAGGGCCACGGCGCCCGTCACCATGTCCTTGTTGTACTGGCCGCCCAGGAACTCCGCACCACCGGTGGAGATCTGGACGATGCCGTCGCTCTCGGCCTCGGCGAAACCGCGCAGAGCCGCGTGGAGCGTCTGGGTCGAGGTCACGTTGATGGCCGGGTAGGCGAACTTGCCTGCCTTCGCCCGGTCGAGCATCTCGGCGTAGACCTCGGGGGTTGCGATGGGCATCTGTCCGCTCCTTGGGATGTGCGGGTGTGCAGTGCTGGTCCCTGACCTGGGGGCGACGTCATCGTCGTGCCCATCTTCCCAGACTCCTGCGGGGACTCCACCCGGAGGACCCCCGTAGAAACGGGTCCGGGGTGCACTGTTTCACGTGAAACAGTGC
>NZ_JBHWZJ010000215.1:0-12225 GCF_042728415.1 Streptomyces sp. NPDC060198
CGCCGGGGACCGGTGTCTCCGGATCAGTTCCGGTGGAGAAGGGCCGTCACGGCCTTGTGGAGCGCCACCTCCGGGTCGAGCTCCGCGTCCTGTGCGCGCCAGGCGACGAATCCGTCGGGGCGCACCAGCACGGCGCCCTGGGCGGAGGTGCCGTGGACGGCGGCCCAGTCGGCGCCGTCTTCGGACCGCAGATCCGCGTCGGGGCCGGCCCCGACCGTGAAGGCGTCCAGACGGATCGCCAGTCGCTTCGCCACCTGGCCGGCCGCACCGCGCCACTCCGAGCTGTTCGCGTCGCAGAGCAGGACGAACGCCTGCTCGTAGAGGTCCAGCGTGGAGATCCGCTCGCCGTCGCGGTCGAGCCACATGTGCGGGGCGCGGGTGCCGGGCTCGCCCGTCAGGCCGATGCCCTCGGGGACGACGGGGAGCTCCGGGTCGACGCCCAGGACCGCTCCCCGCACATAGCGGTAGCCGAGAGCGACGGAGAGCATGCCCCCCTGCCGGCCGCCGCCGGGCCCACCGGAAGCACCCGGACCGCCGGGACCGCCCTGTCCGCCCTGTCCGCCGGGCCGACCCTGTGCACCGGGGCCGCCCTGTCCGCCGGGCCGGCCCTGTGCACCGGGGCCGCCCTGTCCTCCGGGCGGCCCGGCGTATCCCGGGTGGCTGTGCTCGCTCGACCGGGCCGAAGCGCGCGCGCTCGTGGCCTTCGCCACCGGGAGCCGCTCCGCCTCGTACGTGTCCAGCAGCCCCGGCCCCGCCGTCCCGCCGGTGACGGCCGCGAGCTTCCACGCCAGGTTGTGCGCGTCCTGGATGCCGGTGTTCGAGCCGAACGCCCCGGTGGGGGACATCTCGTGGGCGGAGTCGCCGGCCAGGAAGACCCGGCCGCAGGCGTACCTTTCGGCGACCCGCTCCGCCGCGTGCCAGGGGGCCTTGCCGGTGATCTCGACGTCGAGTTCCGGATCGCCCACCGCCAGACGGATGTGCTCGGCGCACCGCTCGTCGGTGAAGTCCTCCAGCGTCTCGCCACGGTCGGGCTGCCAGGGCGCGTGGAAGACCCACCGTTCCTCGTTGTCGACCGGCAGCAACGCCCCGTCCGCCGCCGGGTTGGTCAGGTAGCACACGATGAAGCGCCGGTCGCCGACCACGGAGGCGAGGCGGCGGGAGCGGAAGGTGATGCTGACGTTGTGGAAGAGGTCTCCGGGGCCGGTCTGGCCGATGCCCAGCTGCTCGCGGATGGGGCTGCGGGGGCCGTCGGCCGCGACCAGGTAGTCGGCGCGCACCGTGGTGTGCTCCCCGGTCTCCCGGTCCTTGACGACGGCGGTGACTCCGTCCCGGTCCTGCTCGAAGGTGAGCAGTTCGGTGGAGAACCGCACGTCGCTGCCCTGGTCCCGGGCGTGGTCGACCAGGACGGGCTCCAGGTCGTTCTGGCTGCACAGGCACCAGCCGCTCGGGCTGAACCGGGCGAGTCCATTGCCCGGGTCGATCTCCTTGAAGAGCCACTCCTGGTCGTCGCCGGTGAGCGAACCGGCCTGGAGGATGCCGTGGTTGTCGGCGAGCACGGATGCCGCGTCCCTGATGAGCCGCTCCGCGCCGGCACTGCGGAACACCTCCATCGTGCGGACGTTGTTGCCCCGGCCCCGGGGGTGGGTCGAGGTGCTGCGGTGTTTCTCCACCACGAGGTGGTCGACGCCGAGCCGGCTCAGGAAGAGAGAGGTGGACAACCCCACCAGGGAGCCGCCCACGATGAGGACAGGCACGCGGTGGTCGACGCTTTCGTTCATTCGATTGCTCCAGCTCAAAGGCATGGGGGACGCAGTGTCCATGCCCTGCCGGGAGGCGGTCGGCGGGGCTTGTGCCGACGCCTCACCTGAACGGTTCATAAATCTGGCGCCGCCCGTACCAGCGTTCCACGATCGGTCGCGGGAGCGGTGCGCGCGTCGCACGGGGCGGGACGTCACCCACCGGCAGGCAGGAACCTGCACGACTTCCACCGACACCGGCCCACGACGGGCAGGACGGGACAGGAGAACGAAAAGCGATGACAATCCTCTCGGAACGGGTATCCCAGTCCGCCTTCGACGGTTCGAGGCTCCGGGTCATACTGCTCCTTGACCTGCACGACGGCGCCCAGAACCAGTTCCTGGAGGCGTACGAGCACATGCGCAACCAGGTCGCCTCGATTCCCGGACACATCAGCGACCAGCTGTGCCAGTCCATCGAGAACCCCTCGCAGTGGCTCATCACCAGCGAGTGGGAGAGCGCGCCGCCCTTCCTCACCTGGGTGAACAGCGAGGAGCACGTGGCGACGGTGCAGCCGCTGCACAGCTGCGTACGGGACACCCGCTCACTGCGCTTCAGCGTGCTGCGGGAGACCGGGGCCGCGTTCGAGAGCACTCCGGAGCCCGCCAAGGGCCGGCTCCAGTCCGCACCGCGTCTGGGCAACGGCGTCGTACGTCACGCGCTGACCTTCACGGTGAAGCCGGGCACGGAGGAGATCGTCGCGAAGATCCTCGCCGACTACGACTCCCCGCAGGCCCAGGTCAACGAGAACACCCGGCTGCTGCGCACCTCGCTCTTCATGCGCGGGAACCGTGTCGTGCGGGCGGTCGAGATCGAGGGCGACCTGATGGCGGCCCTGCGGCACGTCTCCCGCCAGCCGGAGGTCAGGGCCGTGGAGGAGGCGATCAACCCGTACCTGGAGCAGGACCGGGACCTGAGCGACTCCAACTCCGCCCGGCTGTTCTTCACCCGGGCGGCGCTCCCGGCCGTCCACCATGTGACGGCCGGCCGCCACGACGCCGCGGACGTCCAGCGGCACGCGCTGTTCTACCAGGCCAAGGAAGGCTGCGGCATGGCGCTGGCCCGGCTGTTCGCCGGCCAGGACGAAGAGGCCGCGGACGACGTCGCGAGCCCCGTCGAGAGCAGCACGATCTTCCAGCGCGACGACGTCGTGGTGCGGCTCCTCGAAGTGAGCGGCCCGCTCGACGCGCAGCCCACGCAGGCCCTGGGCATCGGCGGTGATCGCAAGGCGGCGATGCTCGAACGCCTCCTCGACGGCGGTTCGCAGGGCATGCCGAGAGACGACGCGGAGGCCGCGCGCTTCCTCGCCGACGCCGAGATGAGCCTGATCACCGACCGTCGGTCCGCCAAGTCCTGACGCGTCACCGGCAACGGGGGCCGGCCCCGCCCTGCCGTCACACCTCACAACGTGCCTGGAGAAGAACAGCCATGACCATCCACCGGCATCGCATCGTGGATCTCAGCGAGACCCAGCCCAACCGCAGGCGCGGCGGCGACCTGCGCGCCATGCTCACCCCGACGGCGGTCGGAGCCACCAGCGGCTTCATGGGGCTGGCCCTCGTCGATCCCGGTGACCGGATCGGCGAGCACTACCACCCCTACTCCGAGGAGTTCGTCTACGTCGTGGCCGGACAGCTCGAAGTGGACCTGGACGGCGAGACGTACCCCATGCGGCCCGACCAGGGTCTGCTGATCCCGCCGCACGTCCGCCACCGCTTCCGCAACGTGGGGGACGTGGAGGCGCGCATGGTCTTCCACCTGGGCCCGCTCGCCCCGCGACCCGAACTCGGCCACGTCGACACGGAGGTCACCGAGGCCACGGAGGCGAGCCGGACTGCCGAGCGCGGAGCGCCGCCAGAACGAACGGCGGCGTCCTCATGACCCGGCGCGTGGCCGTCACCGGGGTCGGCGTCGTCGCCCCCGGTGGCATCGGCGCCCCCGCGTTCTGGGACCTGCTCGCCAACGGCCGTACGGCGACCCGCGGGATCACCCTGTTCGACCCGTCGCAGTTCCGCTCGCGGATCGCCGCCGAGTGCGACTTCGACCCCGTCGCCCACGGCCTGGACGCGGAACTGATCGCCCGCTCCGACCGGTACGTCCAGTTCGCGTTGGTGGCGGCCAGGGAGGCGTTGGGCGACGCCGGGCTCGACCTGGAGAAGGAGGACCCCTGGCGCATCGGGGTGTCCCTCGGCACGGCGGTCGGCGGCACCACGCGTCTGGAGCACGACTACGTCGCGGTCAGCGAGAGCGGGGCGCGCTGGGACGTCGACCACCGGGCGGCCGGTGCCCACCTGGAGCGGGCGTTCGCGCCGAGCACCCTGGCCTCCGCGGTCGCGGAGGAAGTCGGTGCGCACGGTCCCGTACAGACCGTCTCCACCGGCTGCACCTCCGGTCTCGACGCGATCGGGTACGCCTTCCACTCCGTGGAGGAGGGCCGCGTGGACGTCTGCATCGCGGGGGCGTCCGACACCCCGATCACCCCGATCACGGTGGCCTGCTTCGACGCCATCAAGGCGACCTCGGCGAACAACGACGACCCGGAGCACGCCTCCCGGCCGTTCGACGCGCGCCGGGACGGGTTCGTGATGGGCGAGGGCGGTGCCGTCCTCGTCCTGGAGGAGCTGGAGCACGCACGGGCCCGCGGGGCGACCGTCTACTGCGAGATCTCGGGGTACGCCACCTTCGGCAACGCGTACCACATGACCGGGCTGACACCGGAGGGGCTGGAGATGGCCGAGGCCATCAACACCGCCCTCGCGCACGCCCGCCTCGACGGATCGCAGGTCGACTACGTCAACGCGCACGGTTCGGGCACCAAGCAGAACGACCGGCACGAGACGGCCGCGGTCAAGCGGGCTCTGGGCTCGCACGCGTACAAGGTGCCGATGAGCTCGATCAAGTCCATGGTCGGCCACTCGCTCGGCGCCATCGGGGCCATCGAGATCGCGGCGTGCGTGCTGGCCCTCAAGCACCAGACGGTACCGCCGACGGCCAACTACGAGACCGCGGACCCCGAGTGCGATCTCGACTACGTCCCGCGCACCGCACGGCCGCTCAAGCTGCGCAGTGTGCTCTCGGTCGGCAGCGGATTCGGGGGATTCCAGTCCGCCGTAGCCCTGACGCGTTCGGGCGGGAGGACCTCATGAGCGCCCCGGCAGCCTCCGCGCACCGCACCTCCGTCATCACCGGGATCGGTGTCGTCGCCCCCAACGGGACCGGCGCCGGCGCCTTCTGGAAGCAGACCCAGGAGGGTGTCAGCGTCCTCGACCTGGTCTCCCGCGAGGGGTGTGAGAACCTCCCGCTCAAGGTCGCGGGCGAGGTCAGGGACTTCGACCCGGTCGCCTTCATCGAAGAGCGCTTCCTCGTCCAGACCGACCGCTTCACGCACTATGCCATGGCCGCCGCCGATCTCGCCCTCAGCGACGCGCGGCTCGGCCGCGCCGACTACGAGGACGCGCCGTTCAAGGTGGGAGTGGTCACCGCCGCCGGTTCGGGAGGCGGCGAGTTCGGCCAGCGCGAACTCCAGCGGCTGTGGGGCGAGGGCTCTCGTTTCGTCGGTCCGTACCAGTCCATCGCCTGGTTCTACGCGGCCAGCACCGGTCAGATCTCGATCCGGGGCGGCTTCAAGGGGCCGTGTGCCGTCGTGGCGAGCGACGAGGCCGGTGGTCTCGACGCGCTGATGCACGCGGCGCGTTCCATCCGGCGGGGCACCGACGCCGTGGTGGTCGGCGCCGCCGAGGCGCCGCTGGCGCCGTACTCGGTGGTCTGCCAGCTCGGTTACACAGACCTCAGCCTCAGCGACGAGCCCACCCGCGCCTACCGGCCGTTCACCGCGGACGCCTGTGGATTCGTACCCGCCGAGGGCGGCGGCATGCTGGTGGTCGAGGAGGAGGCGGCGGCCCGCGACCGCGGCGCCCGGGTGCGGGCCGAACTCGCCGGCCACGCGGCCACCTTCACCGGCGCGTCCCGCTGGGAGGAGTCGCGCGCGGGCCTGGCCCGTGCGATCGACGGGGCACTGCGGGAGGCCGGTTGCGCACCGGAGGAGATCGACGTGGTCTTCGCGGACGCGCTCGGTGTGCCTTCGGCGGACCGGGCGGAGGCGCTGGCGATCGCCGACGCGCTCGGCGCGCACGGACGACGGGTGCCGGTGACGGCACCCAAGACCGGGACCGGTCGCGCCTACTGCGGCGCGCCGGTGCTGGACACGGCAGCCGCCGTACTCGCCATGGAACACGGTCTGATCCCGCCGACGCCCAACGTCTTCGACGTGTGCCACGACCTGGACGTGGTCACCGGGCGTGCGCGCCCCGCCGAACTGCGCACGGCGCTGGTACTGAGCCGCGGCCTGATGGGGTCGAACTCGGCCCTCGTGCTGCGCCGCCCCACCGACACCCCGCTGTGAGAAGGAGTGGTCCCCATGCCCGATCAGCTGACGTACGAAGAACTGGCCGCCCTGATGAAGAGCGGCGCCGGCCTCGACGCCGACGCCTCCGAGATGGCGAGCCGTCCCACATCGGCCTTCGAGGACTACGGCCTGGACTCGCTCGGCCTGCTGGGCATCGTGGCCGTGCTGGAGAACCGCTACGGCCACGCGCTGCCGGCCGACGCCGACCAGTGCAAGTCGCCCGCCGAGTTCCTCGACCTCGTCAACAACACCCTCGTGACAGGAGCCTGACGTGTCCGGACACACCGAGAACGAGATCATCATCGCCGCTCCGCTGGATCTCGTCTGGGAGACGACGAACGACCTGGAGAACTGGCCGCAGCTGTTCAGCGAGTACGCGGCCGTCGAGGTGTTGAAGCGGGAGGGGCAGAAGACGACCTTCCGCCTCACCATGCACCCGGACGACAACGGCAAGGTCTGGAGCTGGGTCTCGGAGCGCACCACCGACCGCCCGGGGCGCAACGTCCAGGCCCGCCGGGTCGAGCCCGGGCCGTTCCAGCACATGGACATCCGGTGGGAGTACACGGAGGTCCGGGGCGGCACGCGGATGCTCTGGCGGCAGGACTTCGCGATGCGCCCGGACGCCCCGGTCGACGACGCGTGGATGACGGACAACATCAACCGCAACTCCCGCGTCCAGATGGAGCTCATCCGCGACAAGATCGAGCAGCGCGACCGTGAGCGCCGCTCCGCGGCCGTACCCGCCAACTAGAGGCTGTCCGGTCCTCCGGCGGACCGGACAGCCCCGGTCCGCCACCGGCAACCCCTGATGCCCCGAAAGGCAGCCAGATGCACCACGCTCTGATCGTCGCCCGGATGGCTCCGGGTTCGGCTCCGGACATCGCGAAGCTGTTCGAGACCTCCGACAACACGGACCTCCCCCACCTCGTCGGCGTGCACCGGCGCACGCTGTTCCAGTTCGGCGACGTGTACCTGCACCTGATCGAGTCCGACCGCCCCCCGGGCCCGGAGATCGCGAAGGTGACGGAGCACCCGGAGTTCAAGGCCATCAGCGACCGGCTCACCGCCTTCGTGAGCCCCTACGACCCGCAGACCTGGCGCGGTCCCAAGGACGCGATGGCCCAGCCGTTCTACACGTGGCAGCGGTAGGACTCGCTCCCGCGCACAGCGAGACGCCCCGGGTCCGGCACTTCGGTGCCGGACCCGGGGCGTTTCGGTCGCGCGGCCGCTTTACGTCACGGTGCACTCGAAGGCGTGGAGGTAGGCGTTGACCGGGTGGATCTCGCCCACCTGGAGACCCGCCTCGGACATGCGCGCGAGCAAGCTCTCCCTGGTGTGCTTCGCTCCCCCGACGTTGAGCAGGAGCAGCAGGTCCATGGCGGTGGTGAACCGCATCGACGGCGTGTCGTCGACGAGGTTCTCGATGATCACCACGCGGGCGCCGGGGCGGGCCGCGGCGACCACGTGTCCGAGGGCCCTGCGGGTGCTCTCGTCGTCCCATTCGAGGATGTTCTTGATGATGTAGAGATCGACCTCGAACGGGATGTCCTCGCGGCAGTCGCCGGCCACGATCCGCACCCGGTCGGCGAGCGGGCCGCCGTCCCGCAGCCGCGCGTCCGCCCGGGCCACGACGCCCGGCAGGTCCATGAGGGTTCCCCGGACCGAGGGGTGCTTCTCCAGCAGGCTGGCGAGCACGTGTCCCTGGCCGCCGCCGATGTCGGCGACGGAGGAGATGCCGGTCAGGTCGAGAAGCTCGGCGACGTCACGTGCGGACTGCACGCTGGAGGTGGTCATCGCCCGGTTGAACACGTGGGCGGACTCGCCGGCGTCCTGGTGGAGGTAGTCGAAGAAGCCTTTGCCGAAGGTCTCGGGGAAGACGCTCGTGCCGGAGCGAACCGCGTCCTCCAGACGCGGCCAGACGTCCCAGGTCCAGGGCTCGGTGCACCACAGGGAGATGTAGCGCAGGCTCTGGGGGTCGTCCTCGCGCAGCAGCCGGGACGTGTCGGTGTGGACGAACTTGCCGTCCTCCGTCTCGGCGAAGACGCCGTAGCAGGTCAGCGCCCGCAGCAGGCGCCGCAGCGGTACGGGCTCGGCGTCCACCACGAGGGCGAGCTCGGCCGCGGAAGCCGGGGCCTCACCGAGGGCGTCCGCGACGCCCAGCCGGGCCGCCGCGCGGACGGCCGCGGCGCAGGCCGCTCCGAAGGCGAGTTCCCGCAGTCGCATGGACGGCGGCGGGGTCGGGGCGCCGGTGTGGACGTGGGGGGCGGCGAGGGTGGAGGTGAGCGATGCCTTCTCGGGGCTGGTCTCGGGGGTGGGGCTCACGGTTGTCATGCCGTCTCGTTCCTCCTGGCGCGGGGGTGGTTGGTCATTCGGCGCACATCCCGGCCGGTACGGAGGTGGCGCAGGTGTTGCCGACGAAGGTGTTGCCGGTGCCCGAGGTGTCGCGGTCGGCGAGGTCGGCCGGGCTGTTGCCGCTCACGAGGTTGTCCTGGACGGTGTTGTCGGTGTTGAGGGCGCCCACGAAGCTCTTGAGGAGCACGATGCCGCCGGAGAAGTCGGTGGCGCCCGCGTTGTCCTGGATGACGTTGGACCGCACCACCGTGCTCTCGCTGCCGGTGAGGACGATGCCGGACCCCTGGATCGCGGAGAGGCGCGGGGTCGCCGCGCAGAGCTTGTTGTTCTTCACGATGCGGTTGCCGCTGATCGTCATCGCACCGGCCGCGGGCTTGGACTCGTCGCCCACGACGAAGATCCCGCTGCAGTTGCCGGTGATGGTGTTGTCGTCGACCAGGAGGTTCCTGACCCGGCGTACGGTGACGCCGATGCGGTTGCCGCTCACCGCGTTGTCCGCGATGGCCGTCCCGCCGGTGTCCGTGGCTCCGCCCTCCTCGTTGACCGCGTTCGCGACGAAGATTCCCGCGTCGCCGTTGCCGGTGGCGGTGTTGTGCCGGATGTCGGCGCGGGTCGAGTGCTCCTGGGCGATGCCCCAGGTCCCGTTGGACCGGGCGGTCACCCTGCGGACGGACAGCCCGTCGGTCCGGGACGCCCAGACGCCGTTCTTGGTGAAGCCGGTGACGGTGAGCGCACGGATCCGGACACCGTCGACGGGGTTCTTCTCGGTACCCACGACGCAGATGCCGTTGCCGCCCGCCGCGCAGGCGTTGACCGCCCTCGGCCCCTTGGCGGCTGCGGGAGCTCCCTGGGTGGTCTTGGCGGGCGCGGTCCCGGCGGGCGCCTCGGCGGATGTGCCGGCGGGCGTCTCGGCCGCCTGGGGTGCGAGTACCGTACGCTCGCCCGTTCCGCGCAGCGTCAGGCCCGGCGTGGTGATCAGCACACTCTCGCGGTAGGTGCCGGGCAGGACGACGACGGTGTCGCCGGGGTGGGCGGCGTCGACCGCTTCCTGGATCGATTCTCCTGAGTGCACCACGTGTTCGTGGTGTCCGGACGCTGCCGTGGGAACGGCCGAGAGCCCCAGGACGGTGGCCGTGACGGCAGTGACGCCCGCCAGGCATTTCATGTGTTTTGTTCTCATGAGCCGAAGCTATGGGCGATCAACCGCCGACGCCACGCAGGGTGAGCGAGTGGATACAACGCGCGCCCCTGAATGGCTTACAGGTGCGCCCCGCCACCCCGCCCGCCCCTGCCGCGCCGGAACACCCGACGGACTCAGTGGGCGTCTCCCGTCGTGGACGAGGTGATGATGTCTCCGTGCGCGAAGTCCCCCGGCGGGATTCCCGGATGGTGGCTCCCGGACCCGGGACGCGGGGCGGAGGTCCCCAGTGCCAGCCGGGAGACGATCCGGTAGCGGTCGCCCCGGTAGAGGGAGTGCACGTACTCGACGGGCCGGCCCGCCGTGTCGGTGGTGAGGCGCTCGATCAGCAGGGCGGGCGAGAGTACCGGCATGTCGAGGACCGCGGCCTCGGCCTCGTTGATGACGGTCGGCTCGATGGACTGGACCGCCTGGTCGACGTGGACGTGGTGGTGCTCGCGCAGATGGTCGTAGAGGTCCCCCGCCTCCAGCTCCTGCGGGGTGAGGGAGGGGACGAGCTCCGCCGGGATGTGCAGGTGCTCGATCGCCATCGGTGAGCCGTCGACCAGCCGGAGGCGGGCTATGTAGACCACCTCGGCCGCGGGTGACACCCGCAGCTTGCGGCCGATGCGCGCTCCGGCACGGATCGTGTCGAGCTGCAGGAGTCTGCTGGACCAGGTACCGGCCGCCCGGGGCACCACGAAGGCCGCGTCGTCCGAGACGAGTTCCTGGGTGATCTTGGCCGGAGCCACGAACATGCCGCGCCCGTGTTCTCGTACGAGCTGTCCGGTGGCCACGAGTTCGTCCACCGCAGCCCGCAACGTAGGGCGGGACACACCGAGTTCCGCGCTGAGCGTGCGCTCCGAGGGGATGGCGTCCCCGGGCCGCCGCACCTCGATCAGGCCGAGCAGGTGCTCACGGACCCGCTCCCGCTTGAGTACGCCGCCTGAGCCTGAGGAGCTGCTCTGCATGGATCCGACCTCTCCGCCTCTGCGTCGACAACTGGTCCGGTGGTAAGCGATGAATGAGTCACCACGGAGTCTACAACGCACCCAACTGCCCATATTACTTCGAGGGTTGACGCCAACACTGGTCTATGCCACCTTCTAGCCACGCCGTTGTCCAGTTGACCAATTGGTCAACTCTCTTTCGAGGTGAATCCAGTGAAGATCCGCTTCATCCCGGCCGCGGTCGCCCTGGCGGCAACCTGTGCGCTCACCGCGTGCGACAGCTCCTCCTCCGGGTCCGACCAGTCGGACGGACCCGCCACGCTCACTGTGTGGATCATGAAGGACAGCGTCTCCGACGCTTATCTCCAGCGGTTCGAGAAGGACTTCGAGGCCCAGCACCAGGGAACCGACCTGGACATCCAGATTCAGGAGTGGGACGGGATCGGCGAGAAGATCACCGCCGCGCTCGCCAGCAAGGACGCACCCGACGTGCTGGAGGTGGGGAACACCCAGGTCGCGCAGTACGCGCAGAGCGGCGGTGTGCTCGATCTCAGCGACAAGGTGTCGGACTTGCAGGGGGCCGACTGGCTGCCCGGCCTCGCCGAGCCGGGAAAGGTCGACGGGAAGCAGTACGGCATCCCCTGGTACGCGGCCAACCGCGTGGTGATCTACAACAAGGACCTCTTCGCGAAGGCCGGCGTGACCGCGCCGCCCACGACCCGCGAGGAGTGGCTGGAGATCACCGGGAAGCTCGACAAGGGCGGCACGCAGGGCATCTACCTCCCCGGGCAGAACTGGTACACCCTGGCCGGCTTCGTGTGGGAGGAGGGCGGCGAGCTGGCGGTGAAGGACGGCGACACGTGGCGGGGCGCACTCGAAAGCCCCGAGGCGCTCAAGGGTATGGAGTTCTACGAGAAGCTCCAGGCTCTGGGCAAGGGGCCCAAGGACTCCGACGAGGCCAAGCCTCCCCAGGCGGACGTCTTCGCCAAGGGCGACGTCGCCCAGATCATCGCCGTGCCCGGCGGCGCGAAGATCGTGGAGCAGGCGAACCCGGCGCTCGCGGGCAAACTCGGCTTCTTCCCGATTCCCGGCAAGACGGCCGGGAAGCCGGGGGCGACCTTCACCGGCGGCTCCGACCTCATCGTCCCGGTCGCCTCGGCCCACCAGGAGGCCGCGTACGAGGTGATCGCGGCGCTCGCCGGGGAGAAGGAGCAGACCGAACTCGCCCGCACCATGAGCTACGTGCCCAACCGGACGTCCCTGGCCGGAGTGCTCAAGGACGACGAGGGCAACGCGGCGATGGCTGCCGCCGCCGCGCAGGGGCGCGCCACGCCCAACTCCCCCGAGTGGGCCGCCGTCGAGGCGACCAACCCGATCAAGGAGTACATGACGGCCGTGCTCACCGGGGCCGACCCGGCGAAGGCGGCGAAGGCCGCGTCCGACGCCATCAACAAGACCCTCAACCCGTGAGCCGGACAGTGCACGAAGGGGGGCGGGCATGACGCGGACCGCGGACCTGGCCGGGGCGGCGGAGACCGCACCGG
>NZ_JBHWZJ010000216.1:0-12112 GCF_042728415.1 Streptomyces sp. NPDC060198
GGTAGGGATTGCCGAACGTCCAGTACACGAGGCCGAGTTCGGGATCGACGGCGGGGTGGATCCAGCAGACGGCGCCACCCGTCTTCCAGGTGTCGCCCTCCCAGGTGTCGTGCCCGAACTCGCCGGGCCCGGGCGTGCCCCAGAACGTCCAGACGATTTCGCCGGTGGCCGCGTCCAGTCCGTAGCCGCGGCCCCGGGCGCCGGCCGTGCTGCCCTGGGTGCCGACGTAGATCATGCCGTCCCAGTAGACGACCGCCCCGGCGAGGCTGCCCTTGCTGCCGCCGCACTGGCCGCTGGCCGGGTCGCAGCCGGGGTCGCCCTGGTCCTCGATCAGCATCGACCTGGTCCAGACGACCGCGCCCGTCTTCTGGTCCAGCGCGTAGACGGTGTTCTCGCCCGAGATGGTGAAGGCGAGCCCCTGGCCGAGGGCCACTCCACGCATGTTGGTGGTCTCGGCGCCGACGCTGGTCTTCCATTTCACCGCGCCCGTGCGCCCGTTGACGGCGAAGATGTTCTGCTGCGTGGTGGCGATGTAGAGCACGCCGTCCTGGGCGACGACGGCGCACTGCTGGGCGCGGCCCGTGTCCCCGCCCTCCAGGTTGATGTGCCAGGCCCCGCCGAGCTGCTTCACGTTGCGCGGGGTGATCTTCTTGAGGGCCGAGTAGTTCTGGTTGGCCAGGTTGCCGCCCGCCTTGGGGAAGTTGGCTTCCGTCGGCTTGAAGGCCTGCTTGGGGACGGGGAGGGCCAGCGTTCCCTTGGGCGATTCGACTGCCTGGGCGGGTGAAGAACCGAGAAGGGTGGCGACGGCTGTGGTGCCGGCCGCACTGGCGAGAAAGCCACGTCTGTCCATGAACCCTCTTTCGTGACGTGCCCCTGCCGGGTCCGGGTCCGCCTGGTGGTACGTGCGGGGAGGCGAGGGGCTGAGAGAGTGAAGTAGCGGATCTTGGTCCGCTGTGCGGTTTGTCGGACCCGCACGATGGTTGCCGTGAGGCGGTTCCATACGTTAAGGACGCCGCCGGAGTGTGGCAAGGGTTATGACGTGGATTCCTCGGCGGGGCGTGAAGACGACGGCACCAGACGAGCCGGGAGGACGGAGCGCGGGATGGGGCCCTTGTTCCGGCGGCCCTGCCCCGTCTCCTCCCAGGCGTGGGCCAGGATGCCCACCGACCGGCTCAGCACGAACAGGCCCCTGGCCAGCGGAGCGGGGAAACCCAGCTCGGCGTAGATGACAGCCGTGGCGCCGTCGATGTTCATCGGTACGGGGCGGGCTCCGGCGCGGCGTTCCCTCAGGGCGCGCTCGACCGCGAGTGCCGCCTGGAGGTGGTCGCCCGCCACGACTCCCGCCGCCACCGCTTCCTCGGTCAGCCGCAGCAGCGGATCGCGGCGCGGGTCGAGGGGGTGGAAACGGTGGCCGAATCCGGGAAGGTAGCGGGACCGGGCCTGCCACAGCGCCATGACCTCGCGTGCCGCGGCGTCCCAGCCCGCGCCTGCCAGGTGGTGTGCGCGGATCTCCTCCAGCATCTGCACGCACTGCTGGCCGGCGCCGCCGTGGACGTCGCCGAGCATGTTGACGCCGGTGGCCACCGCGCTGTTGAGTCCGATGCCGCAGGTCGCGGCCATGCGGGCCGCGGCGATCGAGGGCGCCTGCGGGCCGTGGTCCACGCCGGCCACGAGGGCGGCCTCCAGCAGGGCGGACTGCCGGGGCGAGGGAAGGTCGCCCCGCAGCAGCAGCCAGATCATGTCCACCAGGCCGACCGATCCGATCAGGTCCTGTACGGGTCGGTCCCGCAGTTCGATGGAGCCGGGTTCGATGTGGCTGACGGCGGTGGCCCACCACTGGGCCGCCTCGTCGTGGGCGGATGCGGGTGCGCTCATGAGACGGTCGTCTCCTTCGTGGCGGTCGCGGACCAGAGCGAGGCGAGCTGCTCGCGCTGGTGGTTGTGCTCCCCCAGCAGGGGCGGTGGTGTACGGGGCAGGAACGCCTCCCCGTCGAAGAGCACTCCACTGCCGAGCACGGGCAGAGCCGTACCCGAACCGTCGGGCCTTCGCAGTTCGGCCACGAAGCCCCGGTGCCGCAGCTGCGGCTGCTCCAGGGCCTGCGGGATGGTCAGCACCCGCGCCGCGGGGACTCCGGCGGGAGTCAGCACCTGCTCCCACTCGGCTGCGGGGCGTCGTGAAAGGGCCTCGTTCAGCGCGGCGTTGAGTTCGTCGCGATGCGCCTTGCGGCCCTCGCGTTCGGCGAACCGGGGGTCCGTGACGAGTTCGGGAGTACCGACGAGTCGGCACAAGGTCTCGAACTGCCGCTGCTGGTTGGCCGCGATGTTGATGGGCCCGTCCTTCGTGCGGAACGTCCCCGAAGGTGCGGCGGTGGCGTTCTGGTCCCCCATCGGCTCCGGCGGCACGCCGCTGACCAGGTAGTTCGAGATGGCCCACCCCATGGCCGACAGGGACGTCTCCAGCATGGAGACGTCCAGCCTGCTGCCCTGTCCGGTGCGTTCCCGGTGGAGGAGGGCCGCGCTGATGGCGAGGGCCGCGGACAGCCCGCCGGTCGTGTCGCAGACCGGGAAGCCGACCCGCAGCGGGGCGGTGCCGGCGGTGCCGGTGACGCTCATCATCCCGGAGAGGCCTTGGATGATCTGGTCGTAGGCGGGTGCGTCGCTCATCGGCCCGGTCTGGCCGAAGCCCGAGATGGAACAGCAGACCAGGCGGGGGTTGATCTGGTCGAGCCGCTCCTGGTCGTATCCCATCCGGGAGAGGACGCCGGCGCGGAAGTTCTCCAGAAGCACGTCGGCGCCGCTCAGCATTTCCTCGAACACCTCGCGGTCGGCCGGGTCCTTCAGGTCGAGCTCCACGGACTTCTTGCCCGCGTTCTGCGCCAGGAAGGAGGCACCGATGCCGGCGCGGTTGAGTTCGGCGTCGGGGCCGAGGTTGCGCGCCAGGTCGCCCTGTCCGGGCCGTTCGATCTTGATCACCTCGGCGCCGAGGAGCATGAGGTGGTAACTGCAGTAGGGGCCCGCCAGGACGTTGGTCAGGTCCAGGACTCTCGTACCTTCGAGCGGTCGCACGTCCATGAGTGATGTCTCCTCAACGCGGCGCCGGGTGGCCGGCGCCGCTGTTCGGGGCAAGGTGATCAGCCGCGGGGTCCCAGGGGGTGGTCGAAGCCCTGAGTCATGATCTGACCGGCTACCCGCAGCAGGTCCTGGGCGAATTCGTCGACGGACTCCTGGGTGATGCGGGCGCTGGGACCGCTCAGGGAGAGCGAGGCGACGACGACGCCGGAGGAGGTGGTGAGCGGTACGGCCACGGCGGTGAGGCCGATGTCCCGCTCGCCCTGGCTCACCGCGTATCCCTGCTCGGCCGTTTCGTCGGCCCATTCCCGCAGCTGCGCGGCGTGGTCCCGGCCGTGCGGCGAGTCCAGCGCGATCCGTGTCAGAAGAGCGTCGCTCGCGCCACCGAGCAGCACCTTCGACGAGGCGCCCGCCCAGAGCGGAAGCTCGTCCCCCACCCGCACCACGTGCCGCAGCGGCTGCGGGCTCTCCTGCTGGGCGACGCACACGCGGTGGATGTCGCGCCGGATCATGACGTTCGCCGTCTCGCCTCGACGGTCGGCCAGCTCCCGCAGCAGCTTGACGGTTTCCGGCGGCAACTCCCAGCTCCCGTGCGCCAGGTGAGCCCATCGCCACAGGCCGGGGCCCGCCGTGTACCCGGCGTCCGTGGACCAGAGCAGGCCGGACTGCTCCAGGGTCTGCACGAGTCGGACCACGGTCGTCTTCGCCAGTCCGGTCGCTTCCACGATCGTTCTGAGCGGGACGACGGGCTGATCTTCAGTCAGCAACGAGAGGATGTCCAGGGCTCGGCGCACACTGCGCACGCCTCCCTGTCCCTGCTCGGAATCCATGGGTTCTCCTTCGTGGGGTGTGTGCCGACTGCGCCGGCAGGAGTGGGGCGGGACGCTTCTCCCACCCGAACTCTCGCGCCTATTCGGCGGGAAACCTGAGGTCTCAACTTCTTGCGTCCGGGCCCTTGCCAAGCCCAACTGGCGCCCGTACGTTACACGCCAGTCCACAAGGCGGTCTACGAAAACCGCTAGATGGCTTACTTGGAGACGTGATGCTGGAAGTCCTCCTCAAGTCCGCCGCCGACGGAGAAGTCGTCGACGCACTTCCTTTCCTCGCCGGGACGTGGTCCGGCGACGGGCCGTGGGTCGATCGGACCGGCCCCTACGTGCGGCGGACCGTCAGCCGCGCACCGACCGCGCTGCCCGCCGAGATCGACCGGGCCGTCGCCGATGCCCGCCGCTACGCGTCCCAGGTCGCCTCGCTCGCCCCGGCGGCGCGGGCCGACATCCTGCAGCGGGCTTCCGCGGCCGCGCTCGCCCACCGGGACCAGCTGGCCGCTCTGCTCGCTCTGGAGCTGGGAAAGCCGCTCAAGGACAGCCGCGTCGAGATAGAGCGGGTCGCCTCCACCTTCGAGGTCTGCGCGGCCGAGGCCCGCCGCATCGACGGGGAGACCCTGCCGGTCGCAGGCTGGAACACCGGAGTCGGGAACAGTGCCTTCACCTACCGGGCTCCCGCCGGAGTGGCCCTCGCCATCACCCCGTTCAACGCGCCGGCCAACCTCCTGGCGCACAAGCTCGGCGCTTCCTTCGCCGCAGGCAACACCACCCTGGTGAAGGCCCCTCCCCAGGCCCCTGCCATTTCGGCGGCCGTGGTGGCCCTGCTCCTCGACAGCGGAATGCCGTACCAGGCGGTCCAGTTGCTGCACGGTGGCGGTGAGGTCGGCTCCGCGCTCTGCGCCGCCACCGAGGTCGACGTCATCAGCTTCACCGGCAGCGCCACCACCGGAGCGGCCGTCGCCCGCGCCGCCGGTGCCAAGCGGCTCGCCCTCGAACTCGGCGGCAACGCGGCCACCATCATCTGCGAGGACGCCGACGTCGAGGCTGCGGCCAAGGCGGCGGCCCGTACCGGATACAGCAACTCCGGGCAGAGCTGCATCTCCGTCCAGCGGGTCTACGTACACCGCAGCCGATACGAGGACTTCCTGGAGCTCTTCGCCGCGGCGGTGGACGCTCTGGTCGTCGGGGACCCGATGGACCCGGCCACCGACATCGGCGCCATGGTCGACGAGGAAGCGGCGGAACGCGTGGTCCGCTGGTCCGCCGAGGCCGCCGGGCTGGGAGCCACCGTGCTCCGGGGCGGCACCCGCACCGGCGCCACCGCGGCACCGACCATCGTCGCCGGTCCGCCCTCGAACGCCTCGGTCGTCGCACACGAGGTGTTCGGCGCGCTCGTCGCCGTCATGCCGTACGACGACTTCGACACCGTCCTCGGCGAGTGCAACGACAGTCGTTACGGGCTGCAAGCCGGGCTCTTCACTCACGACATCAACCGCATCTTCACCGCCTGGCGCCGCCTCGAAGTGGGCGGACTCATCGTCAACGGCACGTCGAACTTCCGCCTCGACCACGTTCCGTTCGGCGGCGTGAAGGACTCCGGATTCGGCCGCGAGTCGCCGCGCTGGCTCATCGACGACTACACGGTCGTCAAGACCCTCATGCTCCGCGGCCTCTCCATCTGGGGCGATCGCCACGACCTCACGAAAGAGAACCAGTGACCACCGTTACCGCCGCTGAAGCCCTCGTCACCCAACTGGAGTCGTACGGCGTCGAGTACGTCTTCGGCACCTGCGGGCACACCAACATCGCGCTGCTGGACGCGCTGGGCCCCAGCTCCATCCACTTCGTCATCGCCCGTCACGAGCAGGCCGCGGCCCACGCCGCCGACGGCTACGCCCGCGCCTCGGGCAAGCCCGGGGTTCTGCTCACCCACGTCGGGCCCGGCATGATGAACGCGGTCACCGGAGTCGCCACGGCCGCCATGGACTCCGTACCCCTCGTCGTCATCTCCGGCGACATCCCCTCCTATTACTACGGCCGCCACCCCCACCAGGAGGTCAACCTCCACGCGGACGCCGACCAGACCGCCATCTACCGGCCCTTCTGCAAGCGGACCTGGCCCGTCCAGCGCACCGCCGACCTCCCCCGGACCCTGGAGCGCGCGTTCTGGACCGCGACCTCGGGCCGGCCCGGCGCCGTCCTCGTCAACGTCCCCATGGACCTCTTCTCCCGCCAGGTCGAGCCGTACACCCCGGGATCGCACGCGATACCCGACAGTGCGCTCCCGGGCCTCACCGAGGAGACGGCCGAGCGCATCGCCCGGGCACTGGTGAACGCCGAACGGCCCCTCATCTACTTCGGCGGCGGACTGCGCACCCCCGAGGCCAAGGAAGCGCTGCTCTCCCTGGCCGACCACCTCGACATCCCGCTCGCCCACTCGCTCATGGGCAAGGGAGCGATTCCCGACCGCCATCCGCTCCTGCTCGGCATGCCCGGCTTCTGGGGCCTGGACTCCACCCATGCCCACACCAAGGACGCCGACGTCGTGCTGGCTCTCGCCACCCGCTTCGCGGAGACCGACGCCAGCTCCTGGGAAGCCGCCTACACCTGGAACTTCCCGCCGAGCAAGCTCATCCAGATCGACATCGACCCGGCCGAGATCGGGCGCAACTACCCGGTGGAGATCGGAGCCGTCGCCGACGTCGGCCACTCGGTGCGCGCCGTCGCAGCGGCAGTCCGAGGCCTTCAGCCCGAACCCATCCGCCGCCCCGGGCTGCGGGAAACGATCGCGGCCGGCCGTAACGAGCTCTTCGACCTCGCGGACCAGAACGGGGCGAGCGACAACTTCCCGCTGCGTCCGCAGCGCATCCTGGCCGACCTTCGCGCGAGCCTCCCCGCCGACGCGATCCTCGTCACCGACGTCGGCTGGAACAAGAACGGCGTCGCGCAGTCCTACGACCTCCCGCCCGAGGGCCGCTTCATCACGCCCGGCGGTGCCTCGACCATGGGCTTCGGCCCGGCAGCCGCGGTGGGCGTGCAGATGGCCCAGCCCCAGCGCACCGTGGTCGCCCTCATCGGCGACGGCGGAATGAGCGCACAGCTGCCGGCCGTACCGATGGCCGTCGAACAGGGGCTGCCGGTCATCTTCGCCGTCATGAACAACCGCTCCCACGGCACCATCTCCGACCTCCAGCGCTCCAACTACGGTCGCGGCTACGGATGCGACTTCACCGATCGGCAGGGCGAGCCCTACAGCCCCGACTTCGCCGCTTACGGACGGTCCTGCGGCGCCGACGGCTACGAGCCGGCCTCCGCCGAGGACCTGGCCAAGGTCCTCGCCACCGCGGTGGAGCGCCGACGCCCCGCGGTCATCGACATCCCCATGGTCAACGAGCCGGTTCCCACGCCCGGCCACTGGAACATCAACGACATCTACCAGGGCAAGTTTCAGGACGAAGGATGATTCCCATGCGCGCCAGAACCCGTCACACCCGCACCGTCCCGGCCGTCGCCCTCGGCGTTCTCCTCGCCGCGACCGCGTGCAGCGCCCCCGGTGACTCCTCTTCCGACGACGCGGGCGACAGCGGCCCGATCAAGATCGCCGTGGTGGACGCCCAGAGCGGCCAGCTCGCCTCGCTGGGCGACTGGGAGGCCAAGGGCGCCAAGCTCGCGGTCAAGGAGTGGAACAAGAAGGGCGGCATCGACGGCCGCAAGATCGAGCTGACCGTCTTCGACGACCAGGGCGACCCGACGACCGGCACCAACATCGCCCGCAAGCTGGACAGCGGCAACTACGTGGCGATGATCGGCACCGCGGAGAGCGCCGTCACCGTGGCGATGGCCCCCATCCTCAAGCAGGCGGAGATACCCAACATCACCTCCGGCCAGGCCACCGCCCTCGTCGACGTCAAGAGCCCCTTCCTCTTCCTCAACGGGCCGACCAGCACCACCTACGACTCCACGCTGGCCGATTACCTGGTCACCACCAAGCAGTTCAAGAAGATCGCGCTGATCTCCAACAACGGCTCCTACGGCAAGGGCGAGCACGACGCCTTCACCGCCGCGCTCAAGAAGGCCGACATCACCCCCGTCGCCGACCAGGTCGTCACCACCGACCAGAAGGACTTCAGCGCCTCCCTCTCGCGCATCCGGCAGGCCAAGCCCGACGCGATCTTCATCGGGTCCGAGGAGGTAGAAGCCGGTCTCATCGTCAAGCAGGCCCGCGACCTCGGCATCACCGTTCCCTTCGCGGGCGCGGCCCCGCAGGGCACCCCGGTCTTCATCGAAACGGCCGGCGCCGCGAACGCCGACGGCACCATCGTCAGCTCGCCCTACCTGAGCAACGAGATCAGCGACGCCAGTCGCGCGTTCGCCGCCGCGTACAAGGCGGAGTACGGCAAGGACGCCGAACTCCACGGCGCCAAGGCGTACGACGGCACCAACATCGTGCTCACCGCGCTGAAGAACAGCGGCGTCGCCAAGGGCCGGAAGCTCGCCGACGAAATCCGCGCCACCAAGTACCAGGGCCTGCTCGGCGAGTTCGCCTACGACGAGACCGGCGTCGGCATCTTCAAGACCACCATCGGCATCATCAAGGACGGAAAGCTCTCCGCCGCTCAGTAGGGGCCGCCTATCACCGTCAGCCCTTCGAGCCGAGAGCCGGGCTCCGCACCGGCTTCAGGGAGCCACCATGCAAGTCACTCTGCAAACCCTCGTCGGAGGGCTCAGTCTCGGCGCGATCTACGCCCTGATCGCTGTCGGCTTCTCCGTCGTCTACCGCACCATGGGCCTCGTCAACTTCGCCCACGCCGACGTCGCGATGATCGGCGCCTACGCCTGCTCGACGTTCTACCTCACCTCGCACCTCCCCTTCGTCGCGGCCATCCTCATCTCCATCGTCGTCACCGGTGCCATCGGTCTGGTCATCGAGCGGGTCCTGCGCCCGCTCGAGAACAAGGACTTCGACCTGATGCTGATCGGCACCATCGGGTTCGGCACCGTCCTCCAGGCCGCCGCCACCCTCATCTGGGGAACGACCGGACGGGCCATGCCCTCGCCGATCACCTCCGGTCCCCTGGAGATCATGGGGATCCGCATCCGCACCTACGACCTGATGGTCATCGCCGTCACCGCGGCCACCGTGGTCCTGCTCACCCTCTTCCTCCAGCGCACCAAGCCGGGCGCCGCCATGCAGGCGGTGGCCATGGACCACGAGGCCGCGACCGCCGTCGGCATCCACGTGGGCCGTAGCAACGCCCTCGCCTTCGCGATCGGCGCCGGCATCGCGGCCCTCGCCGGCAGCCTCGCCGGGCCCATGCTCTACGTCGACGCCACCCTGGGCGGCGCCCTGGGAGTCAAGGGATTCGCCGCGGCCATGCTCGGCGGATTCGGGAGCATCCCCGGCGCGGTCGTGGGAGGCCTGGCCATCGGGGTCCTGGACTCCTACGCCGGAGACCACTTCCAGGGATACAGCGTGCTGGTCACCTTCCTCGTCTTCACCGCGGCCATCATGATCCGCCCGACCGGCATCTTCGGCGAGAGGACGGTGAGCCGGGCATGAGCCTCCTCAAGTCGAAGCCGGCACTCGTCCTGCTCGGGTGCGTCCTGGCCTACGCACTGCCGTACGGACTGAACGGCTACTCGATCCACGTGGTCGACATCGCGATCATCTTCGCGCTCCTCGCCGTCGGCATGGGGCTCGTCATGGGCGTGGCGGGCCAGATCAACCTTGCCCAGGTCGCCTTCTTCGGAGTCGGTGCCTACACCACCGCCATCCTCACCACCCACTCCGGATACGGCTTCTGGACCGCCGCGATCCTCGGCATCGTCACGACGATGCTGGTGGGACTGCTCGTGGGCCTGCCCGCACTGCGCATGCAGTCCCACTACCTCGGCATCGTCACGCTCGGCCTCGCCCTGGGATTCGTCAACTGGATCACCAACGCGAAGATCACCGGAGGCGCGGACGGCATCCCGGGCATCCCCGTGCCCCCGTTCTTCGGGATCGACCTCGCCGACGAGTACATGTACTACTACCTGGAGATCGTGGTCTTCGGGCTCGCACTCGCCTTCGGCACCTTCGTGGTACGGACCCGGCTGGGGCGCCGACTGCGCGCCATGCGGGACGACGCGCTGGCCGCCGGCGCCATGGGCGCCGAGATCCCCCTGCTCCGGATGACCGCGTTCCTCCTCGCCAGCACCTACGGCGGAGTGGCGGGCATCCTCTACGCCGGGCTCATCCGGTACGTCGCCCCCGAAACCTTCAGCCTCAGCAACATGTTCCTGCTGCTGGCCATGGTCATCATCGGCGGCCGGCGCAGCCTGGTGGGATGCGTGGTCGGCGCGGTCGGCCTCGTGCTGATCCGCGAGGCCCTCGTCGACTTCGCCGTCTACGCCCAGCTCGGATACGGCGTCGTCGTCGTCCTCATGGTGGTGTTCGCCCCCACCGGAATCGCGGGCATCCCCGAACGTATCCGGGACGCCGTCAGCCGCCGCAGGAAGAGCGACGACGTGAGCGCCGCCGAGCTCGGGCCCTACCAGCCCGAGGCCCTCCCGGAGGACGCGGCCCTCGACCTGAGGAGGGCCGGCAGCGGGCCGGCCCTGGAAGTCAGCCACGTCACCAAGAAGTTCGGTGCGCTGACCGCGCTCAATGACGTCACCCTCACGGTGGAACGGGGAGAGATCCGCGGCATCGTCGGCCCCAACGGGTCCGGCAAGACCACCCTGTTCAACGTGATCAGCGGGCTCTACCGGCCGTCCGCAGGCCATGTCACCGGCGTCGGCCGCGACATCGGCCGGGCACGCCCCTACCAGCTGTCCCTGGCCGGCATGGCCCGAACCTTCCAGAACCTGCGCCTCTTCTCCCAGATGACCGTCCGCGAGAACATCCTCGTCGTCCTCGACCGCTCCCGCACCACCACGGTCTGGCAGTACGCCCTGTGGCCCGTCGGAATCCTCTCCGGCGAACACCGTCTGCAGGAGGAGGCGGACCGCATCCTGAAGGAGTACGGGCTGACCGCCTTCGCGGACGCCCACCCGCAATCCCTCCCGTACGGAATCCAGCGGCGCATCGAGATCGCACGGGCCATGGCGGGACAGCCCAGCCTGCTCCTCCTGGACGAACCGGCGGCCGGTCTCAACGGCGAGGAGGTCGGTCAGCTCTCGGCGATCGTCCGCTCCATCCGCGACCGGGGCGTCACCGTCATCCTCATCGAGCACAACATGGGACTGGTCATGTCCCTGTGCGAGCGGATCACCGTCCTCGCCGCCGGCACCGTCATTGCCGAGGGCACCCCTGCCGTAGTGGCCGCCACACCTCAGGTCATCGAGGCGTACCTCGGCGACTCGGTGCCCGACACCATGCCCGTCCCCGTCGCGCCGGAGGTTTCGTCATGACCACCACCGCTGCCGGACCCTCCGCGGCAGGTGCCGGTACCGACAGTCTCGCCGTCACCGATCTGACCGTCCACTACGGCGGAGTCTGCGCGGTCAGATCGGTGGCGCTGAGCGTGGCTCCCGGCGAGTCCATGGGAATCATCGGCTCCAACGGCGCGGGCAAGACCTCGACGCTGAAGGCGCTCATGGGGCTCATCCCCCGCAGCAGCGGCAGGATCACCCTCGGGGACACCGATCTCAGCAAGGTGCGGGCCCGGGACATGGTCCGCCACGGTGTGGGCTACGTCCCCGAGGGGCGCCACGTCTTCCCGGGGCTCTCCGTCGAGAAGAACCTGCTGCTGGGCGCCTACCACCGGTCGTGGAAGGGAGAAACGCGCGACACCCTCGCGCACGTCTACGACCTCTTCCCCATCCTGCGGGACTTCCGCAGCCGTGCGGCGGGCGACCTGTCGGGCGGTCAGCAGCAGATGCTGGCCATCGGCCGCGCTCTCATGTCCCGGCCGAGGCTGCTGCTGCTGGACGAACCCTCCATGGGGCTGTCCCCCAAGCTGATCGAGAACGTCCTGGACATCCTCGTCCGTCTGCGGGGCGAAGGCCTGGGGCTTCTGCTGGTCGAACAGAACGCCAAGCTGACCTTCGGGGTCACCAGCCACTGCCTCGTGATGGAGAACGGCTCGGTCGCGATGTCCGGCACCTCCGAGGAACTCGCGCACGACGAGCGGGTACGGCAGATCTACCTCGGGCTGTGAACGGGCCCGCGCCCGACCTACGGCCCCGGCACACCTCACGTCCGGACTGAGCCTCGGCCGGCCGCCCCGCGGG
>NZ_JBHWZJ010000217.1:0-12049 GCF_042728415.1 Streptomyces sp. NPDC060198
TGGTCCATGACTGTGTCCTGGCCGACGAGGTCGACGGTCAGGTGGGGTGTGGTGCCGGGCGGGGCGGGTTCGACGGTGATGTGGAGCAGGTCGCCACCGGGGAGACGGTGGCCGGGAGCGTTGTAGTACTCCTCGACTCCCTGGCGGAGTTTGTTCCACGCCGCAGTGCTGTTGCCGCCGTTGAAGGCGACGGTGATGGTGAGGTCGGTGACGGTGTCGTCGTCGTGCCGGATGCGGCGGACGTCGAAGCGGGAGGGGACCGTGAAGCGGGGAGTGCGGTCCAGCCGCATCCGGGGTCGCGTGACAGGCCCGGCGTCGGGGGGAGCGGGCCGCGTCTGCGCGAGCGCGAGGTCCACCTCCCGGAGGGCTTCGGCAAGGACGGCTCCCTGCTGCTGCAGGGCTTCCCGGAGTTCGAACTCCTGTCGGCGGGAGTCCTGTTCCTCCTGCGCCGCCCTGGTGAGGTCCGCCGCCTCCGTGTGGAACCGCTGCCACGCGGCCGTCGCGTCCGGGTCGAGTCCTGAGGGCCGGCCTTCGGAGTCGAAGTTCCAGAGTCCGAGCGTGCCGTCCTCGTACCGTACGACCAGCTCGACCGGTTTCCCGGCCGTCGCCGCAGTCTGCGAGGCGGCGAACAGGGCACGCCCCAGCTCCTGCGGATCGGGCCGGGCGGGGGCCCCGTCCCCGGTCGCCGGGTCGGTGCCGACCGCGAGCCACAGTTGGGCCTCCTGGTCGGCGGGGTCGATCTGGGACGCCAGGAGATCGGGCAGGGAGTCCAGCGGATGGGTCCGCCAGTCCCTCAGGTCCGTGGCGGCCCCGGCGGTCGACACCGACAGGTCCGCGCCCGCCCGCACCATGGACGCCAGGTCGTACACCTGCGGATGGGTGCGGGGTGGGGTGATGCCGTGACCGAGTACGTCCCGTTCCGCGACGCGCACGGTGGCGGTGCCGGTGACATGCCGGGTTCCCTCCGGCCCCCGTACGGTCACATGGGTGTCGACCAGCGCCTCGTAGCTGCGGGTGCCGTGCGAGCCGTCCTTGGGGGCCGACGTCCCTCCGGTCTTGAGCCATTCGCGGCGCCCCCCGGACGTACCGGCCGTGCCGCCCGTCGTCCGGGGCTGTCGGGCCAGGACCGGGATGGTGGCACCGCCGGACGCCTGGTTGGCGTTGTCGTGACTGTAGATGCCTTGGAAGTTGATTCCGCCGGTCGCGCCGACGTTGGACGCCGAGCCGCCCACGGTACTGCTGAAACCGAGCCGGTCCAGGGTCACGTCCGACGCCTCGGTGACCCGGCGCGGGTTGTGCAGGGTGACGGACAGGGACGGCGGGGTGTCGGGCGCCGACTCGAACGGATAGGCGCCGGGCATGCTCTCGGTCAGCCCGGCCGCGGTGCGCGGGTGGTCCAGACCGATCTCGCCCGCCTGGATCAGCTCGCCGATGCGGACGGCGGTACTCTCCGCGGACGTGGAGGTGTCCAGGGAACGCCAGTCGCGGTCCTGGCTGGGTGCGACGGTGTTCAACGCGCTGGTCAGCTCCGGCCAGGCGTTGAACTCGAAGACCGGGGCCGGCCCGGTCGGGACGAAGCGGTCGCCCTTCAGGACGGGCGGGGTCTCCGAGACCGTGGGCGGCAGCGGCGGGTCCACTTCCTGGCCCTCGGCGGCCTCGCTGCCGGTGAACCTGAGCGTCACGCGGGCGGGCACGACGGCCGAGCGGCTGGGACGGCCGCCGAGCGTACGGCTGATCCAGCCGGTGACCCCGGAGCCGTCCTCCGGCGCGCCGGCCGCCGGCAGGAACCAGCCCTGCACCATGCCGCCCAGCACGTTCGGCGGCCAGTCCGCGACCAGCTCGGAGCGGACGCCCACCTCGTAGTCGTACTCCAGGTCGAAGTCGGCGACGCTGTCGGTGCGCAGCCAGAACCGGTCCTCGGCGGTGGTGGCGGTCTTCGTGCCGTGGGCGCGGGTGGTCGCGGCGCTCAGCACCGGGCCACTGCGGTCGGTACGGGTGTCGTTGCCGGGCTGTGGATAACGCGTGGTGGGATTGAAGGTGAGACCGTGCTGAACGGTGTTCGTCGTCCCGGTGGAGACTCCCGCGGGCTGATGCGCGTGATACTGCTCGATGCCGCCGCCCGCACCGGCTCTCCGCCCGCGGATGATGCGCCGTTCCTCGGCGCCGGCACGGGGTCTCGCGTTCAGGCTGACCTCGACCAGCCGGGCGCCGCCCTTCGCCAGATGGCGGAAGTGGAAGCGCTGCACGCCCCTCGGACCGCGTCCGGGCAGGGCACGCAGACCGGTGGGTGAGGTGTAGTCGGCGATCCGGGACGCCACGCCGGGAAGGTAGGCGGCGTGCCCCGGCTGCGTGACGCCCGGGGCCTCCGACTCGACCAGCGCGATCAACTCGTCGTAGAGCCGGTTTCGGCGCTCCACCGGAGCGCGGTCAACCGGGTCGGCGGGAGTGCCGGAAGTCGCGGTCCTGTCCTCGGAGGTGCTGGAGGCCGGTGGCGGGGGCGTGCCCTCGGGGACGTCGGAGGGGGGTGACGCGGTCGCGTCCGCGGCCACGGGCTCGGACTCCGCACGCTCGGCCTCCGGATCGCCGCGCGGGGTGTCGAGCTGGGTGACGGACAGCACGCCCGCCAGGCCCGGCTCTCCCGTACGGGTGAAGCGGCCGGGCAGCGGAAGGTCCTGCGGCGCCTGCTGCGGCGGGGTCAGACCCTCGACGCCGGTGAACCACTCCTGATGCCTCGCCAGTTGTCCGTCCGTCATCAGGAACTGCACGGCATCCGGCAGTTCCACGGCGACGGTCACCGGTTCCCCGCTGCCCAGACCGAGGGTGTTGCCGACCACGTTGCGGGTGCCCCCGCGCACGGTGACCAGAATCAACGCGTCGGCGCCGATACGGTGATTCTCGGCCTTCTCGGTCGGATTGCGGTTCACCGCGGTCGTGGCGGAGAGGGTCGCCGAGTCCTCCGACTTCGCGGTGTAGAGGTACTTCGCGGACGGCCCGAAGATGTCCGGCCGCTTCGGCGGTGCGGCGGAGGGATCGGTCGACTTGGCCACCGCGGGTGCCCTGGTGCCGGTCACCGCGACCCCGCTCTGGTGGGTGCCGGAGGAGGACTTCTGCTGGGACGCGGTGTCGGAGGAGGAGACGCCGGATTCCAGCTGCTGCTTGGCGCTCCGCATCAGACGGGGGTTGCGCAGCACACCGCTGATCTCCAGGGAGTACTCCTGGTCGGCGCCGAGGCCGGGCAGGGTGACTCCCTCGATCACATAGCTGCCTTTGAGGATCTGGTGCCCGCGCGCGGTGAGGTTCGCCGGCGAGAGGGCCGCCTGCTGCACCTCGGCAGCGAGGGTGGTCGGGTCGGTGGCGCTCTGCCCGGCCGCGGACGTCGCCACCAGTGACGCCGCCGACGTGACGACCTGCGGGCTCATGCCACTGATGGCGGTGCCCAGTGCGGACGCCCAACCGGGCTGCGGACGACCTGGATAGGTGCCCGCCGCTATCTGACGTATCGCCTCCTGGAGGTCGCCGGAGCCGCGGAACACGTCCAGGACCGCGTCGTCCGGAAGCTTGGCGATCCCTTCCGACGGGCGGCCGTCGGGGCCCGTCGTCGCGAGGGCCTTCCGGTCCTCCTCCGTCACCTCCCGGATCCGTCCGTTCCGCGGGCGAGGGGCAGGGTCCGCGGTGGCCGCGCGGGTCCGGTGATGCGGTACGGCGACCCTGATGCTGCCGGTGACGTCCGTCGGCGGCGGGCCGGCCGGGGGCGGGGTGGCGTCCGGCCCGACGTACGGCATGGCGGCGGTGTGCTCGGCGAAGCGGACGGTCGGCTCGGTGCCCGACCCGTCGTGCAGGTCGAGAGTGAACCGCGCGGGGATGTCGAAGACCTCGCCGCCCTGGTTCACGCCGACGAACTGCTGGTCCTGGCTCAGCCCCGAACCGACGTTGCCCGCGTGGGACGTCTGGCCGGTGTAGGCGTAGTCGGCGGCTGTGCCGAGGGTGCCGGTGCCGCCGGGAGGCCCCACGGGGCCGCTGACAGTGCCACCGAAACCGGCCGTCCAGCCGTAGCCGGACGACTGCTGCTCCAAGCCGCTCATGACGAAGGAGGTCAGGCCGATGAGGTGCAGGCCGGGCAGTGTGCGCACGTGCCGCGACGGACGTGGGGCCGCCGGTGCGGGTACAGGTGCCGGTGTCGTGTCGGGGGCGGGGTCGACGGGGTCCGGGGTCGTGTCATCACGGGTGGCTCGCAGGTTGAGCCGGATGCGGCGGGTCCCGCCGCCCGTGGTGGGCTTCTCCAGCCACAGGGCGTGACCGCCGTCGACCATCGCGTCGACGGCGGCCCGTAGCCCGATGGCCGAGCGGGCCTGCTCGAACCGGCGCAGGTTGTTCAACTGGGCCTGTACCAGAGCCTCGTCGGGCAGCACCGCGGTACGGCTCGTCGTGGTCGCGGAAGCCGGCAGGAACCCGTTCGCCCGCAACCAGACCTCGGCGTGGGCGAAGAGCTGCTCCGGACCCTCCACGCTCAGCGGGGCCGCGGTGGTGCCGATACTCCGGAGGTGCTCCAACTCAGCTGGCAGAAAACGGAGTTCATCCCCATCCGGGACCTTCCCCGCGGCGTCGGCCCTGGCCGGCACACGCAGCTGCATGCCGTCGTCCCAGGGGCCGAACCGTCGCACGGTCTCTCCGCCGCCGGGGCGTACCAGGGTGACGGTGTGCCGCACGCTCGCGGGCGTCAGCAGATGACTGCGGCTACTGCGCAGGGAGTGCGAGATGGTCGCGCTGCCCCCGTTGCTGAGGGTGTCGCTGGTCTGCCAGCGGACCCCGCCCTTGCCCAGGACGGATCCCGCGACCTTGCCCGCGGCGTCGGGGTGCCCCTTGGCGTGGCTGCCGGTGAAGGTCGGCCCGACGCCGAGGTCCACACCCACGGCGTTGGTGACCTTGGCTTGCCCGTCCACCTTGACGGTGTTGAGGAGATGGCTCTCCAGGTTGATCTTGCCGTCCTGGCTCTGATGCGTGGGCTTGCCCGGTGTGACCTTCGTGGCCAACTTCAGCATGCCGATCGCACGCCCGTGCTTGTCCAGTAGCAGTGGCGAGAAGATGCCGCCCGCCCGCTGCATGGGCAGAGTGCCGCGCAGCACCGGTTCGGAGAGGAACGCTTGCAGCGCCTGTGCGGACGAGTCGGAGAGGTCGGCGAGATCGTCGTGGAACTCGCCGTTGACCATCTCCAGGAGTTGGTGCGGTTCCTTGACGCTGTCCACGCCCCACAGCGGCAGTTCGTCCAGGTCGGCGGGTTCCGGCAGCGGCTCGGCGTCGGTCGGCCGCTCCGTGGTCAGATGCTCCGGGAACCAGATCGTGACCGGCCCGAGCTCCGATCCGGGGCCCCAGTTGTCCATCGGCGCCATGCGGGGAGTGTCGACCCGCGCCTGCCAGTTCGATGCGTAACTGAAGGCGTGCGAGGACTCGTTGCTGCGCTGTGCCGTCGTCGTCTGCACGGTCTGGGTGACCGACGTCGACAACGAAAGCTGATTGTGCGTCAGCGCCAGGGACGGTCCGAAGTCCACCCCGCGCACCGGCCCGGCGGCCGGGATCGGCAACGTCGCCGACCACGGCACCAACAGGGTCCGGATGTTGCCGGACGTCTCGGTGTCGCCCGACTCCTGGGTGCCGAGCCCGCGCCGCTCGACGTTCACGGCCGGGTCCGAGGGGTCACGCGTGCCCTGGCGGAGCGAGGGCACCGGGTCGTGCAGGGACAGCCGTACGTCGACGGTCCGCCGCCTGCCTCCGATGTCCACGGTGACGCGGTGCCCCATGCTGCTGAGCAGATAGGGCAGGTTGATCACCAGTTGCTCGCCGCCGAGTTCACGGCGCAGCTGTTCACGCACGGGGTGCGTGGCCTGCTGGTCCGCCGGAATCCTCAGCAGGTTCATCACATGCTGGTGCAGGCCGTCGGCGATCCGTGGCGGCAGCGGTTCCACCTGCACCAGGCCCACGTTGCCGTCGCGCCGGCTGCCGTAGCTCCGGACGTACGGCGACGGGGCGAGCGGCGCGAGCGGGTCGGCGCCCTCGGACCGGGTGGCCGGCTGCATGGCCCCGACGGTGTCGTCGGGGCCGCCGACGAGGGCACTGAGCAAGGAGAGATGGCGGGGACGCAGACCGCCCCGGGCGTAGCTGCCCCGCTGTTCCTCGGGGATGTCCTCGGCGACCGGGCGCTGATAGGTGCCCATCAGGCTGCCGTCGACCTGGGGGCGCTGCGGGGCGGTGGCGTCCCGGTTCTCGTCGCGCAGGCCGAGTTGGTGGCCGATCTCGTGGGCGAGGTCCTGCGCGGTGGCGTCGGCCCGCCATGTGTGCTGGGAGGTGCGGGATCCGGAGCCGCCACCCGCCAACTCCACCGCCAGATGAGGCTGTCGGCCCGCGACCGCGGGCACGACGGTGACGTGCAGCCGCTCACCGGTGGTGAGCCGGTGACCGGGATCGTTGAACGTCTGCCGCACCCCGGCAGCCATCCGGTCCCACAGGGCCTGGCGTTCGGTGTCGCCGACCGTGTCGGAGCCGCCCAGGGCGAGCTCGACGGTGAGGTCCACGATTGCCTCACCGTCGTGCGTGAAGCGGCGTACGTCGAAAGAGGAGTCGACGGTGTAGCGGGTGGGTTTGCCCTCGGCGGTCCTTGGCGTGGAGACCGGGTCCGTCCAGGTGTGGCTGCGGGTGACGGGCGGTACGACGGACCGTGCGGCATCCCAACCGGACTTTTCCGTAACGGGCTTGGTGGCTACGGGGGTTGCCGGGCCGGGTTTTGCCGGAACGGAGGTGGTGACCGTGGGTACCGTCGGGGTCGACTCCGTGGGGGTCGCGGGATCGGGTTCGGCGGGTGCGGACGTCGTGACCGTGGGGATCGCCGGAGCCGGTTCCGCCACCGGGTCCGTGGCGGCGGATGTCGTCGGCGTCGGGGCTGCCACCATGTCCGGGGTCGGGTTCTCTCCGGTCCCGGTCGTCGGCGAACTCCCCTCGGAGCGTGTGGTGATGGGGGTGGGGGCGGCCTCCGCGTCGCCCTCGGAGGAACGGCGCTTCTCGGCGCCGGGGCGTACAGGGGGTTGCGCGGCCCGGGACGGCTCCGGCGAGGGCCCGGCCGACCGCGCCGTGTCCCGGCCCTCCGTTCCGGTCGTCGGCGGAGCGGTGGCCGGGCCGGCCCCCGGGCCCTGGGCGACGTCGGAACGGGCGTCCGCATCGACGTCGGTACCCGCGTTCGTCACGACATCCGTACCGAGTCCCGCGCCCGCGTCCGTGCCGGCCCCGCCGTGTCCCGGCAGGAGCGTGGCCGTGGACGAAGTCCCGGGCCGACTCGCGGTCTCGGCGGAGGACTCGGGCGTGGACCCGTCCGCCGACCCGGGACCGGTGGCGTCCGGCGTCCCCTTGCTCGCGCGCTGCGGCGAGCCCGTGCCGCTCGCCTGATTTCCCTGTGCGGGCGTCTGACCCTGCGCCGAGCCCGTGTTGGCGGGCGCGCCTGCGTTCGTGGCGAGGTTGGCCGGGGTGCCGGTGGTCGAGGCCGCGAGGGGTGCGGCGCCGGCCGTCCCGATCGTCGGTATCGCCCCCTCGCTTCCCGCCGAGGTCTCCTCGTCCGAGCCCGGCAAAGGGGAATTGTCGGAAGCGGACTCCCGGGTGGCGGCGGACCGAGGGCCGGAGTCGCCGCCCTGGCCGATGGTTCCCGTCCTCGGGGCGGTCGTGCCCGCGCCGTCGTCCGTCGCCCGTCTCGCGTCCCCGTCCGTGTCGGAGGCCGCCGGATTCTCCTGAACGCTCTCGGATTCGTCGCTCCCCTGATGGGTGCCGGGAGTCGGCGCGGGCCGACCGCTGCCGCCGCTCCGGGGTGTCCCGCTGCCGGACGTCGCGGGCGTTCCACCGGAGGACGAGGTGGGGACCGTACCGGCGCCGCCACCGCCGATGCCGCCGAGCGAGCCCACGCCGTCGAGCCCGTCCCCGAGGCCGGCGTCGACGCCGCGGGGAATGTTCACCGAGGTCGAGAGGTCCGTCGTGCCCCTGCCCGTCGGGCCGGTGGAGGACGTGGTCGGCACCGCCTCCGGTGCGCGGTCGTCGTCGCGCCCGGTGTTCCGTCCGCCGGTCGAGGCACCGTCCCCACCGGTGACCGGCAGGACGTTGACACTGCCGAAGTCGAATCCGGACCCGAACGCCCCGCCGAACTTCGCCGCCGCCCCGAACAGTGCCGAACCGACCACCGAGCTGACGCCCGCCCCGATGAAGGTGTCCAGGTTGCCTTCCCACTTGCCGTGCAGGACGCCGGTGACGACGATCTCGGCCAGGGCCTCCGAACCGCCCGCCACCAGGAACTCGTTGGCGCCGCTGCCGGTCTCCCGGACGAACCGGTCGCCGACGGACCGCGGCGGCTTGTCCATCTTGGAGGTGATGTCGTCGGTGATGTTCTTGGTGTTGGTCTTGCCGAACTGGGCGCCGTCCGGACCGTCCAGGATGTTGCGGAAGCCCTTGCCGAGGTTCCTGGTCAGGGACTCGAAGGCGCCGTGGAACATGCCGGTGACGGCGCCGAAGAGGCCGTCCTCGACGATCTGCTTCCAGTCGAAGCCGTCAGGCCTGCGGCCGGGCGGGGCCATCGTCATCATGGCGAGCCGGACCACGAAGGTCTGGAACGCCTCGTCGAACGCCTCGGACAGGCTCGGCAGCAGATGTGTCCGCTTGAGCAACTGGTCCAGGGAGGTGAGGATCGCCACCCTGCTGCGGGCCTTGGCCGTCGCTGTCTGGCTCGCGGAGGCGCCGCCGGTGAAGAACGAGAGCGCCGCGATGATCGCCAACTCGATCAACAGGCGCACCAGTTCGGCGATGATCGACCACTTGGCCTCCATGATGTCCATGGAGATCTTGACCCGGCCGTTGCCGACGTCGTCCAACTGCCGGGCGAACTCCCGCAGATAGTTCGTCCCGCCGTTGTCCACGAACAGGCGCATCGCCCGGACGTACTGCCGGCCGACCTGCGGAGGCAGCGCCTGGCCCACGCCGAAGACCGACTGCTCGATCAGATCGGACAGTTCGCGGACGTTCTTGCCGAGCCGCCGGTAGGGCTGGTGGCTCCGGTACGCCAGGTCCTCGTCCGCTTGCAGCATCTTCTCGCCGATGAGAACGAAGAGCAGGTTGTTGAGTTGGGGCGAGACGATGATGCTCATCGGAGTGTCAGTGCTTTCCGCGGCGGGCCGAGTTGATCGAGTCGATCACGCCACTCTGGGTGGTGCGGATGTTGTCCAGGTTGGCCAGGGTGCCGTCGGCGACCCCGGAAACTGCCTCGACCAGCGAGGTTCCGGTGTCCACCGCCATCGTGCGCTCGCGCTTCTCCTGCGGGATCACCTCCTCGGCGAAGCTGTCGTCGTGGCCGGGCCAGCCGACCGTGCTGTTGAGGCCCATGGTGAAGTCTCGGAGCATCTCGTGGGCGAGCGTGCTGATCTGGTCGATCTGGCGCACACCGGCGGCCAGTCGGTCGGGCTCGGCGTAGTACGCGTTTCCCTCGGGCATCGCTGGTCAGTCCTCCTGGTCCTCGTGGATCTCGTCGAGCAGTCGGCGCGACGAGGCGTGGCGGTCCCCGCCCGAAGGTCCGTCGAGGACCCCCGGGCCGAAGATCTTGTGCCAGTCGATGTTCACACCGGGCAGTTCGGGCACGGAGTCGTGGGGCCGGGTGAACGGTTCGAAGGTCTCCATCACCTGACGGGCCATGACCGCCCGGGCCTCTTGGGCGGCCTCCAGAACACTGGCGGCCAGCTGCCCGGCAGGCATGGTGCGGTACTTGCCGTCCAGGAAACGCAGGTCGGTCAGGTCGCCCTGCGCGCTGACGGTCACCTCGACCGAGCGGTCCTGGGAGCGGATCGTGCAGCTGGCGCGGCTCAGCTCCGCCTCCGCCTCCGCCACCCCGGCCGTCGTGGTCTCCAGGTCGGCCATGGCGCGGGCGAGCCGCTGCTCGATGGTCTCTTTCATGTCGCTCATGCCTGTGCCGTCCCTCTGGTGTCCCGCACCGTGCTCAGCGCCCGATCACGGCGGGCGCGCCGCCCTCGTCGGTTCCCCATACGTCCTCGTCCTCTTCCGTCCAGCTCACGCGGGCCCGGTCGCCGCTCTCCGTGGACCGGCCGTTCTGGCCGGCGCCTCCGGGGCCCGGGACGAGCGTTCCCGAGGCGGCGCCGGTCGTCGCCGTCCGGCGCCGGGTCACCACCACGTCCTCGTCCTCGTCCGCGGTTCTGCGGGACCGTGACCGTCCCCGCCCGGCCGTCGCGGGCCCGGAGTCGGTCAGCACGTTGCGGACGCGCTCCCCGCTGTTGCCGCTGCCACCGCCACCCCCGCCCGATCCCATGCCACCCATGCCTCCGCCCATGCCGCCCATGCCCGGGAACAGCGGGCTGCCCGCCCCGCCGGCCGCCGTGCCCGCCTCACCGGTCGCGGCGGCCGCGAGAGGGTCGTCACCGGGAGCGCGCAGCGCCCCGCCCGACAGCAGCTCCGCCGAAGTGGCGTCGTCGTAGTCGGCGTAGCCGGTGTCGCCGTACCCGCCGTCGCCGAACCCGCCGTCGAGGAGGGACGAGCCGCCGGTCAGTGTGAGGCCGTCACCGAGACCGGTGTTCGTGGTGAGGCCCGACGCCAGGCCGTCCAGGTCCAGGCTGCTGCTGCTCGTCGTCGGTGTCAGGGAGTGGTTGGCGAGATCGAGGCCGCTCAAGGAGTCGCCGAGGCCGCTGCCGATGTTCCCGGTGGTGACGTTGCCGTCGGGGTCGCGGGTGGTCAGCGCCCCGGTCTCCGGGTCGATCGTGGTGGTCGTGCCGTCGGGGAACGTGGTGGTGAGGGTGCCGTCCGGGTTGAGCGTCGTCGTGCTGCCGTCGGGGTTGACGTGGCCGCCGGGGACGGTCAGGTCGCCGGTGGTGACCTTTCCGTCGGGGGACGTCGTCTTGATGATCCCCGTCTCCGGGTCGAGGAGCTGGGTGGTGCCGTCCGGGTATGTGGTGGTGAGGGTGCCGTCCGGGTTGAGCGTGGTGGTGCTGCCGTCGGGGTTGGTGAGCGTCGTCCCCTTCGTCTTGTCGTTGCCGTCGTCGCCCCCGTTCAGCAGGTTGCCGAGACCGGCACCCAGGTTGGAAGTGACGCCGCCGGGAGCGTCGATGCCGTCACCCAGGCCGTCACCGAGCCCGTCACCCAGGTTGTCCAGGCTGTCGCCGAGCCCGTCGCCGAGCCCGCCGCCCAGGTTGTTGAGGCTGTTGCCGAGACCGTCGCCGAGGTTGCTGAAGCTGTCGCCGAGGCCGTCCCCGAGGTTGTTGAGGCTGTCGCCGAGCCCGTCCCCGAGGTTGTCGAAGTTGTCGCCGAGGCCGTCCCCGAGGTTGTTCAGGCCGTCGCCCAGGCTGTTCCCGAGGTTGTTCAGGCCGTCGCCGAGGCCGTTGCCCAGATCGTTGAGGTTGTTGCCGAGGTTGTTCAGCGCGTTGTTGTACTCCTCCTGCTGCCGGTTCGCCTCGTCCTCGGCGAGCTGGCGCTTGTCGTCCTCGTACGTCTCCGTCAGCGAGGAGGTGTCCTTGGTGCGGATCTCGCTGAAGGCGTCCGACACGTCGCTCCACGCCGTCTTGAGCGTGGTGAGCGAGGTCTTCGCCTTTTCGACCAGGACGTCCTCGACGTGCTTGTTCCAGCGGGTCACGGCCTCTTCGCCGATCTTCACCCAGGTAGCCATGTCGTGGAGGTTGCCCCAGGGGGAGTGCTGCACGAACCCGGCGTCGGTGTTGTAGTCCTTCGCCGAATTGTTGGTCGTCACACGGGTGTGTTTGATCTGGTTCTCCAGCACCCATACGGAGACCTCCTGGAGGACCTCCATCAGGATCCTGTGCGCGTCGTGCCGGCCTCCGGCCGCCCAGGTGTCCCAGGCGTCGCTGAGCGCCTTGGCCTCCGTCATGAGAGCCGTCTGGGCGGTCGCCAGCGCCCGGCTGAGCTTCGACCGCGGCACATGACCGCCGAGCATGGCCGCCGCGGTGCCGGTGGCGTCCGCGGTGAGCTGGTCGACGTAACTGTCGTAGTTCTTGTGCAGCTGATGGACCAACTG
>NZ_JBHWZJ010000218.1:0-11991 GCF_042728415.1 Streptomyces sp. NPDC060198
CCTCCAGCCCGACCAGGAAGTAGCAGAAGCTCTCCTTCACCGGGTTCTGCCGGTCGGACACCGCGTCGGCATCGACGCCGACGCATGCCTTCCAGAAGGAGCGGTCCGCGTCGACCAGGGTCACGAACGCCCGCCCCGCCCCGGTGATTCTCGCGGCGAGCGCGGCAAGGTCCTCGAAGACCGCCTCGGGCCCGGTGTCCAGCAGAGCGGTGTCCTCCACCGCGGCCAGACGCGACGGATCCGACAACGCGGCCGGCAGGCCGTCCGCCCGCAGCCCGCCCGGGAAATCGATGCCAACCACCTTTCCGGCCTCCTCTCCTCGCCCACTGGGAACACCCTTACCAACAAGCTCGTCGCACCGTGTACTCCTGACATGGACCATCAACCTTCCAGGGGCAGGGTGACCCTCACCGGCCCGGTGGGCCATCCCGCCGCCACGCGGGCGTCCACCGACCCTCCGCTGCCGTCCGCGAGCGTGACGGAACCGGCCGGCCCTCTTGGCCCGAATGCGGCGCTTCTGTGGTGCACCGGTCTCCCCGCGGCGACCGTGGGAGCGGGCCCCTGGACCACTACGGGCTCTCCCGCAGCAAGGAGTATCGATGTCGGAACGCAACACAGTCGTGCGCAGCGTCCACGATCTGGGCCTGGCGGCCTGGTTCGGCGGGTCCTTGATGGGCGCCGTCGGCCTGAACGGCGCCGCCGCGAGCGAGGGACGCACCGTGACGGACACGTTCAGGATCGCCAGTGCCGGCTGGGCGAAGTGGACGCCGGTGAACGCCGCGGCGATCGGCCTTCACGTGATCGGCGGAGCCGGCCTGCTGGTCGCCAACGCCGCCCGAGTACAGACCCAGCAGGGGGTAGCGGCTTCGACGTTGGCCAAGACGGTGCTGACCGGCGCTGCGCTGGCCGCGACCGCGTACAGCCGGGTGCTGGGAAAAAGGCTCGAACTCTCCTCGTCCGACAATCCGGCCGACCTGTCGAAGGCTGCCGGCCATCCCGTCGATCTGGACAAGGCGCGGAAGCAGCTGGCACTGATGCAGTGGACCATCCCGGCTCTGACCGGCGCCGTCGTCGTGCTGAACGCCCTGCAAGGAGAACAGCAGCGCCCTCTCCAGCAGAAGCTCGGCATGCTGCAAAGGGCCACGTCCCAGGTACACGTGCCCTCCCTCGGTCACCACGCTGACTGTCGGAAGCCGGGAGTATCCGTGACCGCTCGGACGAGTGCGCGGCACGGCAGGCAGGCCGCGAACTGCCCGTGGATCTGATCTCGGCTTGTGCGCCCGGACAGGCCCGGCGGCGTTGGGCACCGAACCTTTCGGCGGGAAGTCGGCAGGGGAAGACGGGAAGTCAGCAGGGGAGAATCGCCGCGCCGGACAGTACTGACCGTGTGGGGCTCGTCACGCTGAGGTTCCGGACCGCTGGGGTGGTCCGGAACCGCCGAACGCGGGAGGACGGCTGCCTTGCCGTCCCGAAGCGGCACCCCATGTGTCTGTTGCCGGCGGGAGACCCCCTGCCGGCGGGGCCTCGCGGAGCGCTCCGGTCGTGGCGGGCCGCGGTCCGCGGTCCGCGGTGCCGGCGCGGGCCGACCGCCACGATGCTCAGGGCGACGTCGGGGGCGCCGAGGCGGTCGTCGTGGGCACCGGTGTCGACCGCCCGCATGCCGACGTCGTGTCCGCGGTGTGCGGCGGGGCCGAGAGCGTCGGGAGGGCCGCGCGCCAGCCGCCGTGTGCGGTGATGTCGCGGGCGCCGTCGAGTGCTTCGGGCTCGCAGAGGAAGCCCGTCACGCAGGTGCCGTCCGCAAGCCCCACCGTACCGAGGGCCATGGGGTGGGGGAGCGCCGCGAGGAGCGTGCCGAGCCCTTCGGCCGGGAGCCGCCACACCCCGGCCTCGATGGCGGCATCTCCTCCGCCGGCACGGACCGGACCGGGCTGGGGCGGCGACGTGTCGAGGGCGTACAGCCGGTAGTCGGGTGCCGTGGTGGTGGTGCGTACGAACCGGGCGCCGAGGGCCAGCAGCTCTCCGTTCAGAGGCTGTCCGGACAGGTGTGCGCCGACCACCGCGAGGTGCGGAGGAGGGGCGGCGAGCAGGCCGGCGATGCGGACGAGCCGTTCGTCGGTGAACGCGGGGCCGATCAGCATCACGCCGAACGGGAGCCCGTTCACCTCGCCCGCCGGAGCGGCGACCGCCGCGAGGTCGAAGAGGCCGGCCGAGTTGGTGAACCGGCCGAGCCGGGCGTTCGCGCCCACGGGGTCGACCGCGACCTCCGCGAGGGTCGGGTGCCCGGGTGTCGTCGGCAGGAGGAGTGCGTCCGCGTCGCCGAGTCAGGCAAGCGCACTGTGGCCGAGGACGGACAGGCTGTCGAAATCGGTGCAGAGCCGGTGGGCCGGGATCTCTCCGGCGCGCGAAATGATTCCGGCCACGGTCGGACGAGGTCCGGCGCACCCCAGTGGGCGTCGACGAAGGCGACGACCGCGCACAAAGGGTGCGCGGTCGTCCTGTGAGGTCCGGGTGCGCGCCGTACCGGTGCGAGGAGGCCGCTTGCCGACCATCGGTGTCATCCTCGACGTCCACGCCCGCATCGGCATTTCCGCGCCGATCGGCTCGACGTCCGGGTCCCGCCTCCGCCGGCTCGACATGGCGCTGCGCCCGCTCGCCTCCTCGCGACCCCGAACTCCGGAATCGGCGAGGAACCGAACACCCCGTCGGACCCGAGGCGGCCACCCCTGTGTCTCCCGCTACAGGGATCGCGTCGGGCGGCCCGCTTCCCGGGTCGGTGTGCCCCGGATCTCGTGCCGGTCCCTCGGACACCCCGGGTGACGGACCGGGAACCGTAGCCGTTGCCTGCTCTCTGCCGGGTCGGTCTCCCCACGTTGACCCCACCCCGGACCCGGGGGGCGAGGCCGGGAGCGGCACCTGCCGGTACTGGCGGTGTCACGTCCCGGCGTACGGGGCCGTGCTGGCGCGGACGACGAGTCGTGGTTCGACCGATGCGGGGACGACCGTGCCCGCCGGGTCGGTGATGTGCCGCAGCAGGTGGGCCACGGCGAGTTCGCCGGTCTGGGCGAACGGCTGGGCGACCGTGGTCAGCGGAGGGGTGCAGTACGCGGCCAGGTCGATGTCGTCGACACTGACCAGGGAGACGTCCTCCGGCACGCGCCGCCCGAGCTCGGCCAGCGCCCGGATCACGCCGAAGGCCATCTCGTCGCTGGCGACGAAGACCGCGCTCGCTTCCGGGATCCGGCCGAGCAGAAGCCCGTTGCGGTAACCGGAGGCCGGTGACCAGTCCCCCTCCAGCTGCGGCGGTACCGGTCGGCCGGCCTCTTCGAGTGTGGCGCGCCAACCGTCCCGCCTGCGGGCGGCTTCCAGCCAGTGTTCAGGCCCGGCGATGTGCCAGACGGTCCTGTGCCCGAGGTTCAGCAGGTGCTCGGTGGCCTTGCGCGCCGCGAGCGCCTGGTCGATCGCGACGACTTCGGCGGTGTCGGTGCTGGGCCCGTCGACCGCGATCGTCGGAGTGGTCCGGATGAACTGCTCGATGCGCGCACTGGTGTGGATCAGCGGCACGGCGAGGATGACGCCTTCGACGTCCTGATCGGCCAGCCGCGAGAGGGCGACCTCGATGCTGGAGGTGTCCAGGGAGGAGGTGTCCGCCGTGCTGACCTCGTACCCGGCGGCCCGCGCTGCGTTCTCGATGCCGGCGGTGAGGGCCGCCCGCGAGTAGAACGTGGTCTGCAGGGTCACCACGCCGAGGGTGCGGCTGCGCCCCGAGGAGAGCATGCGGGCCGCGTTGTTGCGCCGGTAACCGAGTTCCTCCACAGCGGCCAGCACCCGCTCCCGCGTGTGCGGCTGCACGTGGGGATGTCCTGAGAGAGCCCGTGAAACCGTCTGCGCGGACACCCCGGCGACACGTGCCACGTCCACCATGCCCGGTGGGCGATCGGCACTTCTGCCGTGCGGCTTCGCCATGGCTTCCCTTCCCTCGCTGGCCGACGAGGCAATGATATCGATCCCAGAATGTCTGCGCCGAAGAAACGAAGTCCCTTGTAGAAAGCGGGTGATGGCCCTGTTGGCATCGTTAACATTCTCTGCCATAGTTCCGGCCATCGAGACGCACCGGGTCCCCCAGGACCAGGGCGTCTCACCTCGCGCGGTCCCCCCGGAGCGTCCTGCTCCGGGTCTGCCGCAGCACTTTGGAGGAGCCGTGAGGAGTTCCGACGTACGTCTGCCGAACGCCTTCTCCGTCCTCCAGCGTCTCCGGCGTGCGGGCATGACCGCCGGAGCCGTCACGTGACCGGGCGGACCGTCCCCTGCACCGCCCGCGCCCAGCGCCCCGCGGCCGCGATCACCCACACCGGCGGCACGCTGCTGCGCGCCGGCCGCCCGCACCGCGTCCTCTCCGGCTCGCCGCACAACTCCCGTGTCCACCCCGAACGGTGGGCCGACCGCATGAGGCGGCCGGCAGCCCTCGGCCTGAACACCGTCGACACGTACGTCCCGCGGAACTTCCCCGAGCGCGCACCGGGCGACATCCGCTTCGACGGCCGGCGCGAACTGGCTTCGGGGCCGGGTTCGCCACCGCCTGCCTCTCCGTCGACGAGCCGACCGACTCCTTTCTGCGTCTGCCCGGCTTCGGCAAGGGGTTCTGCTGGGTCAACGGCCAACTGCTGGGCAGCTACTGGCACATCGGGCCGCAGGCCACCCTCTGCCTGCCCCGCCCATTCCTGCACGCGGGGGACAGCCCGGGGCAACCGGGGGACCACACCCTCACCGTGCTGGAGCTCGAACGCCTGGGCGAGCAGATCGCTCCGTGCGACCGGCCGGACCTCGGTGAACCGCAGGTGCGCATCGAGACCTTCGACCGACCCGCAGAACCCGACAACCTCCGAATCCCCACACGCCGTCACACCCCGACACCGAAGGAGCACACCGTGGCGACCCCTCGCAGGAGTCCCGGACATACCGCACGTCGCACCAGGGCCGTCGGAGCACTCGCCGCGGCGGCGCTCGCCGTGGTCGGCACCGTGCTGAACGTGAACGTCCCGGCCGCCTCCGCCGCCGACCCCACCTACACGGTGACGGTCGGCGCCAAGGGCGGCTGGACCCACCCGGACGACACCCCCGCTTACCCGTACATCGACAAGGACGGGACGTTCTACTACCAGCAGGCCCACTCGCTGTACGGTCCGAGCGACAGCCGGACGTGGACCTTCTACACCGGCGCGGACCTCGACACCGCCACCCGCTCCGCCGCGATCAGCGACTCCGGAACCAACGCGGACACCACCACGCTGTGCAACAACAGCCCCACCGGTACCGCGGCGACCTTCCCGCCCAGCGGCTCCGGCTATTCGCAGCGCAATTTCTGCGATCTGGCCGGGGTATGGGTCGACCCCGACAGCGGGGACTGGTACGGCCTGGTGCACAACGAATTCACCCCGCAGCCCTTCGGCGACAGCAGCCACTTCGACGCCATCGACTACGCCGTCTCCACCGACCAGGGACGGCACTGGACCATCAAGGGCCATGCCCTCACGTCCCCGTACAGCACCGCGCGCGGCGACACCACGGCCTTCCCGCAGCAGACGTACTCCTACGGCGACGGCGACCAGCGCCTCTACGTTGACGCCGCCTCGGGCTACTTCTACGTCTTCTACGGCTCCCGACTCATCGACAAGAACGGCGGCTGGAAGGCGTTCTACTCCCACGTGGCCCGCGCCCCGCTGTCCGGCAAAATGGCCTCCGGCACCTGGCAGAAGTGGTACGGCGGCTCCTGGTCCCAGCCGGGTGTCGGCGGCCGGGAGAGCAACACGGTCCCGGTGACCGCCACCGACACCACCGGTTACACACCCACCGCCAAGGAGTACGACCCGGCCAACACCGGCAGCGTGGACCAGCAGGTCGCCGCGGGCAAGACCCCGCCCACCTCGCCCCTGTTCGTCATGGACATCACCTACAACGCCTACCTGGGCCTCTACATCGGCGAACCCCAGGCGGCCGACCAGTCCGGCAACGCGCCGCAACAGCTGTACGCCACCGACAACCTGGCCACCCAGAAGTGGCGCCTGATCGGCGACACCGGTGGGTATCACACCGCCTCCTGGTACCGGTGGTTCCTCGACGGCGTCAGCAAGACAGGTTCGGCGATAGTCGGCAAGGACTTCCGGTCCTACTGCTCCTTCGGCTGCTCGGGCGGCGCCTCCGGCGAGTACGTCAACCTGACGGTCAACTCTTCCGCCCCGGCCCCCGCGGCCTTCGATCCGGCCAGGACCTATCGCATCGCGGGCGGCGGAGGCCGAATCCTGGCACAGGTCTCCTCCACTTCCTCCGCCACCACCTCGACGGCCACCTCCACCGGGACGGGGCTGGACGCCTGGACCTTCACCGGCACCGGCGACGGTTCCTACCGCATCGCCAACGCCGCCACCGGACAGCTCCTCGGCGTACCCACCACCGCCGCGACGGGCCGCGCCTGGGGCAGCGCGCCCACCGTCACCCCGCCCGGCAGCGGCGGCCCCACCGTCGGCCAGCAGTGGTTCGTCGTGCCGAACACCTCCTCGGCCAACGGCGCTGCCACGGGCACGTACCGACTGGTGAACCGCTACAGCGGCCTGGTCGTCGGCCTCTCCGGCGTCAACGGCAGGCTCGCCGAGACCACTCCCGTGCGCGCCTGGACCGACACCGCCGGCAGCACGGTCGGCGGCGGACGGGGCGCCGCGGAGCAGACGCTGACCGTCACGGCGGTCGGCACCTCCGCCGCCGGGCTGAACGGCGACCACACCCTCACCACCGGCGGACAGGCACTGGACAACCCCGGCCACAGCACCACCGCCGGCACCCAGCTCATCACCTACACCGCCAACGGCGGCGCCAACCAGACCTGGACCCTCAGCCGGCAGAGCGACGGATCCTACGAACTGCGCAACGCCGAATCCGGATTGTGCGCCGACGTCTCCGACGGTTCCATCGCCGCCGGCGCCAAGATCATCCAGTGGACCTGCACCAGCGGCACCAACCAGCACTGGACGTTCACGCGCCTTTCCGACGGCACCTACAGCGTCACCTCCGTCAAGAGCAATCTGGTCCTGACCTCGGCGTCCACGAGCCAGGGCGCCCTGCTCACCCAGCAGACCGACACCGGTTCCGCCCTCCAGCGGTGGACGGTCGGCTGAGCCCAGCCCCGCCCCGCCCGAACGCCGCCGGCCGAGTCCGACAGACCGGCCGGTGGTGGCACGGGCGGTCGGGCCCGTTCGTCCCGGCATCCGGGAGATCAGGCCGCGACCAGCGGGGAGGTGACGGTGCTGATCGTCAAGGACGAAGTGGGTGGGCCCGGAGCGGCGGCGAGACGGAGCGTGGGAAGCGGTTGAAGAGGGCCGACAGCGCCGTGCGCGACGGGAGGCGGGCGAGGGGAGCGCCTACGCAGAAATGAGGCCCGCGGCCGAAGGCCAGGTGCGGGCCGCCGTCTTCTGCGAGCCGGAAGGCGGCCCCGCTCGCGCGCCCGGCTGAGCCTCGCCTCCGCCCGGCCCTTCACCATGCGCACCTCCGTCCGACGTGACTGCACCGTGCTCGGCTCTCTTCCCCCGATCCGGGCAACCGCGCCCGCCACAGGAGCGCCGGCATCCTGTGGCGGCGCACCACCATGCCGATCGTGGAAGCCTCGCAGGGTTGATGCACCGTCCCAGCCTTCTCGGCGGGGCTGCTCCGGCCGGCGCCCGGCGCCCGCTCCCTGAGCGGCCCCGATGTTCGACAGCTCCCAGAAGCCACGGCCCGGATCGGTCAGTTCCAGCGCCAGGGCGTATGCGCACTCGATCCAGCCCTGCCGCCCCGCCTGCCGGACCGCTGGGGTGAGTTCCTACCGCTTGCCACCGCCTGTTGCACGGCGGAGCGGGGGAGCCCTGGGTCCCTGGGTGCGGCTGCCGGGAGGACGACGCGCAGACCCGGGAGCGGAGGAGGGGAGTTGCCGGGCGGTGATGAGGCGAAGGTGTGGGTAGACGGGAGGAAAGACCGAACGAGGGAGGAGCCATGGCGAATGACACCTCGCTGCTGCGCGCGGTGGGCTGGGCTCAGACGTTTCCGGTGTCGCAAGGGGTGCGGGCCGGCCGTCAATGGACGCGCGAGCGCCTGGAGTCCCTGAAATGGACCAGGAACGCGCACGAAACGGTGGACGCGATCCTGCTCAGCGTTTCCGAACTCGTGACCAACGCGCACGTGCACGCACACAGTGACGCCCAACTCGTTCTGACCTGGGACAGCCACTGTCTGCATGTGAGTGTCCACGACTCCGACCCCCTTCCCCCGACCAAGAAGGCAGAAGACCTCACGACGCCCGGAGGGCGTGGAATGGTACTGGTCGACGCACTCGCCGACGGCTGGACCACCCACCCGCAGGCGTCCGGCAAGACCGTCACCGCGTGCTTCGTACCTCCGGGAGCTCCGAAGCCTCGTCACGGCGGCGAGCTCGGCTGAGGCACGGCGATCATGCCGACTGGGTCACGGCGGTGAGGCCGGCGCCGTCCGGGCGGTAGCAGCCCCCGCGGCCGGCTGCGCCGACCCTTGGGGCTGCCTTCCCTCGCGCGCCATCCCGTCCGTCTTCCCTCTGCCCCCGACTCAGGCAGGCGGTCTCGCGGACAACGCCGGACACGACTGCCCGTCGGCCGCGAAGCCTGCACGTCGGGGCAGCAGTGGAGCCGCTCTGCCGGAGTTCGACCCGGACGGTCCCACGGCCCCGCACTGTTGTCAGCGGCCCCGACGCCGCCACCCCGTCGGTCTGGCGGCCAGGCCTGTGGGGGTTGGCGTCGCCGGGCTCGTGGTCAGCCGTTCGCCGCCGCGGGGACGTCCGGGTGAAGGCTGGGACGGAGTCGACGCCGACGGTGCGCAGCATCCGCAGCACGCTGTCGCCGCCCGCTGCCTCGGCCCCGGGGTCGCGGAGACGGAACACCGGTGTCCCCGCGGACCCGGGACATCACTCGGCTCGTCGTCAGCGAACTCGTCACCGACGCAGGCAAGTACGCGCCCGGGACCGGTCCGTCTCGGACCGCGCATCCGCGCGGCATGGTGGAGATCGCGGTCCGGGACACCAACCCCATCCTGCCGACCCCCGGGCGCGGACCTCGACCGGATCGGTCAGCACAAGCTCGGAATCGTCAAGGCCCTCACCTGCGCGTTCGAGCCCGTCGCCGGCTGCGGACGCGTTGATCCGGCCCTCTTGCGGCCGGGTGTGAGCAGCGGATGGGAGTGATCAATTCCGTTCGTGAATAAGGAAGTTGTATTGACTCGCGCGTGTGCTGTTCATAACATCGAAACATCTGAAGCCAAGTTTGGCTTGATCTCGTCGGCTTCAACGCCGCCGGATCCCCTCGTGTCTCCGTAACCGCCTGGACCCCGCTCGTCGTTCGTCCTGCTCGATCTCAAGCATCCGCTCATCACGCCCTGCGGCGTGCGCGCCCGGGGGAGCCCGATGAGTGTTCCAGTTCTGTGTCCGGAGATGACCCACGGGCAGAGACGGCTGTGGTTTCTGCACCAGCTGGAGCCGGACGACCCCTCGTACAACATCCCCCTCGTGCTGCGGCTGACCGGTGATCTGGTGCAGTCGGCACTCGGGGCCGCGTTCGACGAGGTGGTGGCCCGGCACGAGTCGCTGCGCATGCGCTTCCCGGACGAGGATGGCGTCCCCGCCGTGGTGGTCGGCGCGCCCGCTCCGGTGGCCGTCGAGCACCTTGACCTGAGGGCCGGGAACCACCGGCTGGAAGCGTTGCTCGCCGAGCGCACCAACCGTGGTTTCGACCTGGGGCAAGGGCCTCTGCTGCGGGTATCCCTCTTCCGGACGGGCGACAGCGAGCACGTCCTGTGCGTGGTCCTGCACCACATCGTCGCCGACGGCTGGTCGCTCAACATCCTCCGCGACGAACTGGCAGCGCACTACACCGCCCACCAGCAGGGTCGGGCCACCGGCCTGCCTCTGCCGCCCCCCTACCGCGCGCAGGCCGCCGCGGAGGCGCGGGAGGCGGACGATCCGCAGACGCGCGAAGCACTCGCCTACTGGCACGAACGCCTTGCCGACGCCCCCGCCCTCGAGCTCCCCCTCGAACGGCCGCGACCCGAACAGCCCACCACCCACGGTGCTTTCCACACGCAGGTGATCACCGGCGCCGGGCCCGTGGTGGACGCGCTGGCCCGTGCCCGGCGCTGCACTCCGTTCATGGTCCTGCTCGCCGCCTACCAGGCGGTCCTCCACCGCTGCACCGGGCAGGAGGACTTCTGCATCGGCGTCCCCACCGCAGGCCGCACCGACCCGGAGGCCGAGCAGGTCATCGGCTACTTCTCGCGCACGCTGGTACTGCGCTCCGACCTCTCCGGCGACCCCGGGTTCGCCGACCTGCTGCGGCGGGCCCGCAGCACCGTCCTCGGTGCCTTCACCCATGAACGGATCCCCTTCGAGCGACTGGCCGAATCCCTGGGCCTGGACCGTGATCCGGGGCGGACGCCACTGTTCCAGACTCTGTTGACCGTGCACACCCAGGACGCTGGTCTGCTGCGTGCCGCACCGTTCGCCGACCTCTCCTGCACCGAGCTCGACCCGGGCATGGAGGCCTGCAAGTTCGATCTCACCCTGGACGTGCGACGGGACGGCGAGGACGTCGTCGCCGTCTTCGGGTACCGGACGGACCTCATCGACGCCGCATGGGCGGCTCGGCTCGGCCGGTGGTTCGAGACGCTGCTGCGCGCGGCGGTGGCCGACCCGGACACGCTGGTCCGCCGGCTGCCGATGCCGGACGCGTCGGAGCTCGCGGCTCTCCGGGAACAGGGCCGGGGACCGGTCCTGGCCGCAGGACCGCCGACCGTGCTCGCCGCCGTCGAGGAGGCGGTGCGCAACGGACCCGACAGGACCGCGTTGCGGGGGCGCGAGGAGTCACTCGACTACGCCACCCTGTGGTCGCAGGCCGGCCGGCTGGCCGGGCGGTTGGCGGCCCACGGGATCCGGCAGGGGGACACCGTCGGCGTTCTGCTGCCGCGCGGCCCGCGCGCGGTCGTGGCGATGCTCGCCGCCTGGCGGGCCGGTGCGGCGTACGTGCCGCTCGACCCCGACTACCCGGCGGCCCGGATCGCGTTCATGATCGAGGACAGCGGAACCCGGGTCGTCCTCACCTCCGGCCAGGCAGGATCGCGCGAGGTTCCGGAAAGCGTGCGAACCCTGACCGTCGACGGTCAGGACACTTCCGGTGATCCTGTGAGCACGGACACGGCCCGCGGCGGCGAACGGATCGGTGCTCCGGGCGGCTCCGGCGGTTCTCCTGCCGCCGTTCTTCCTGTCATCCGTCCCGACGACCCTGCCTACGTCATCTACACCTCGGGTTCGACCGGCACCCCCAAAGGCGTCCTCGTGCCGCACCGCGCACTCGCCGAACGGGTCCGGTGGATGCGTGAGGGCTACGGCATCACGCACACCGACCGCGTCCTGCACTGCGCTTCGCTCAGCTTCGACACCAGCGCCGAGGAACTCTTCCCGGCGTTGGCCGCCGGCGCCACCCTGGTCGTCGCCGAAGCCGGTGCCGCCCTGCCGGACCAGCTCGGCCACGCCTTCACCGCCGACGTCACGGTCATGGACCTGCCCACCCCCTACTGGCACCAACTGGTCGGCGACCTGGACGCGGTGGCATGGCCCGACTCGCTGCGGCTGATGATCCTGGGCGCCGACCAGGTGAGGTCCAGCGCCGTCGGCGCCTGGCGGGCCCGGTTCGGGGACCGGGTCCGGCTCGTCAATTCCTACGGCCCCACCGAGACCACGATCATCGCGACGACCGCCGACCTGGCGGCGGCCGACAGCCGTACCCGGCCGCCGATCGGCGCACCGATCGGCGGGGTCCGTGCGACGGTCTGCGACGCGCAGGGCGGCCGTGTCCCGCCCGGCACCCCCGGAGAGCTGCTGATCGGCGGCACGGTGTGCACAGCCAGGAGGGAGCCCGCCATGACCGAGACGACGAGCCGTCGCAGCACCGC
>NZ_JBHWZJ010000219.1:0-11901 GCF_042728415.1 Streptomyces sp. NPDC060198
CCGGGGGGGGGGGGGGGGGGCCCCCGCCGCCATGGCCGGGACTCGCGCGGAGCCCTACTTCGGGGCACCGACCATGCGCAGCACCAGGTCCACGTAGAGCGCGCCGACCTCCTCGGGCGTCCGGCTGCCCTGCGCGTTGAACCAGCGCGAGACGTCGATGCAGAGGGAGAGCACCGCGAGCGCGGTACCGGGCACGTCGGGGACGTCGAACTCCCCCGTTTCCACGCCGTCCTTGATGATCCGCCGCATCACCGCGTCGGTGCGCCGTCGCAGTTCGATGATCTCGGCGCGGTGCTCGTCACTCAGCGCGTCGAGTTCGTACTGCACCACCCGCGCGGTGGCGAAGCGCTCGGCGTGCCAGTGGACGAAGGCCCGTACGGCCGTGGCGAGCCGGTCCGAGGCGGTGCCTTCGGCGTCCACCGCCGCGTCCAGCAGGGAGAGCGCGCGGTCGTGGCCGATCCGGCTGATCCGGTGGAGCAGCTCTTCCTTCGTCTTGTAGTGGATGTAGAGAGCCGCAGGGCTCATGCCGGCCCGGCCGGCGATGTCACGGGTGGTCGTCGCGTGGTAGCCGCGCTCGGCGAAGGCCTCGACCGCCGCCACGAGAAGCCGCCGGGCGGCTTCGGGGGTCACTTCGCCCCACGGCGTTTCCTGGCCGTCGGTCTCCTGCGCCGTACCCATCGTCACGCGCCCCTCTCCGTCCACCGGACGAACACCATACCCCGACCCTGAGCAAGCGCTTAGGATCTCGCCCGCAGGATAGCGCCGCCCGCCCGAAAGGGGGAGGTGGGAAGCGGTGAAACGGTTGCGCCCCCGAGATCGCCGGGGGTTACCGGGGACTTCGGGGGCGGCGAGGGAAGCGGGCGGGACGCGCGGGCCCGAGCCGGGGCTCAGAGCTTCTGGAAGGGGTCGTGCTCGGCCAGGATCTTCTCCAGCCGCGCCTGGTCGACGCGGCTGACGATCCTGCCCTCCTCCTGCCGGTCGCGGATGACCTTGGCGAGGGTGAAGCACGAGGTGACGAGGTAGAGGACGCCGATGGCGAGGAAGGCCCGCACCCAGGCGTCCGCGTCGAGGAAGAAGATCCCGAGGGCCACCGCACCCATCGCCAACCCGAAGGAGGCGACGGCCTGGCCGTAGTAGGCACCGGTGTTCTGCTGCTTGACGGATGTCGTGTCGCTCATGCCCAGAGCTTCCGCCGCCCGGCGGGCCGCCGCATCCGTACCCGTACTCACGGCCGTACTCAGGCCCGGTGCGGGGGCGGACGGAAGGCGGCGGCCCGTGCCTCCGGCGGTCAGAACGCGGAGACCCCGGTCAGCGCGCGGCCGATGATCAGCTTCTGGATCTGACTGGTGCCCTCGTAAAGGGTCATCACCCGGGCGTCGCGGACCAGCTTGCCCACCGGGTACTCGTCGATGTAGCCGTACCCGCCGAACACCTGGAGGGCGTTGTTGGCGGCGCGGACCGCCGCTTCCGAGGCGAAGAGCTTGGCCTGGGAGGCGGCGGTGGCGAAGGGCTCGCCCCGGTCGACCAGATCGGCGACCCGCCAGGTGAGGAGTCGGGCGGCGTCCACGTCCACGGCGATGTCACTGATGAGTTCCTGGACCAGCTGGTATCCGGCGATGGGCTTGCCGAACTGCTGGCGCTCGGACGCGTAACCGACCGCCGCGTCCAGGGCCGCCTGCGCGATCCCGACGCACCCGGCGGCCACCGACATGCGTCCCTTGGCCAGGGCGGACATCGCGATCGAGAACCCCTTGCCCTCGGGGCCCATCAGCGCGGACGCGGGAACCCTGACACCCTCCAGGACCAGCTCAGCGGTGGCCTGGCCGCGCAGACCGAGCTTGCCGTGGACGGTGTGACGGGTGAGGCCCGGGGTGTCGGTGGGCACCAGGAACGCGGAGACGCCCTTGTGGCCCGGGGCGTCGTTGGTACGGGCGAAGAGCAGCACCACGTCGGCCCAGGTGCCATTGGTGATGAACATCTTGGTGCCGTCGATGACGTAGTCGTCGCCGTCGCGCACGGCCCTCGTCGCGAGGTTCCCCGCGTCCGAACCGGTGCCGGGTTCGGTGAGCCCGAAGCAGCCGATCAGGTCCCCGGTGGTGAGGCCGGGCAGCCAGCGGCGCTTCTGTTCCTCGTCGCCCCACGCGGCGATGGTCTTGGCGACCAGTCCGAGGGAGACGGAGACGATGCCGCGCACCGAGGAGTCGCCGCGCCCCAGCTCCTCGGTGACCAGGCAGTAGGCGAGGTGGTCACCGCCGGAGCCGCCGTACTCCTCCGGCACGGTGAGCCCGAGGAATCCCAGGGCACCCAGCTTCTTCACGATCGACTTGTCGACATTCTCGGCACGGTCCCAGGCGGCGGCGTGCGGGGCGACCTCCCGGGTCACGAAGTCCCTGGCCAGCCGGCGGACCGCTTCCTGTTCCTCGCTGAGCTCCAGGTTCATCGCGCCTCACTCCTCCGCGTCGGGCACCGCACCGCCGGACCACCGACTCGTCGGGGCACTTTAATTAGCACTGCTAGTTTCTTGTCGCAGCCCACTATGTGCCGCGCGGCCGGAAGGCGCAAGCCCCCTCGGGCGGCGACGCTGCAGCCGCTCTTTTCGGCCAACCACGGCGAGAGGGCAGGGGCCACCCGAGCGCGCTGCTAGGTTCCCTTGGCACCCGCGTCCGAGGGCACGGCCCGACCGGGGCCCACGGGCGGCCGGGCGGTCGCGTCGGCGCGGAAGCGGGCGCGCAAGCCCGTACGGAAGCCGACGAGGGCGAGGGGAGCCGGATTGACCGCCGAACACCGCGAGGTTCCGGGCGTTCCGGACGTTCCGGGGGACGAGGGCTGCCTGCGCCGGGTGGTGTCCGTCCCACTGGCGATCCTGTATCTGATCGCGAGCTTCTTCCTGTGCACGGCCCTGTCGATCCGCCCCTCGGGCGGCTGGGACGACGAGGCCCGGGCGGGCATCGCCCTGTCGTGCGTCCTCACGCTCCTGGCGGGCGGGGCGGCGGCCGGGATCGTGGCGCTGCGGCCGGTGTGCCGGGCGGTGGGCTGGTGGTGGGCAGCGCCCGCGCTGCTGATGGCCGTCGCCGCCGCGATCCGCTGGGCCACCGCGCAGTAGCGCCGATCACCTGCGGGTTCCCGGCGACCAGGCCCTACTATGTGCCGCATGGCCCGACCTCGTACCCCCCTCCTGAGCAGAGAACGGATCGTCGAGGCAGCCGCCGCGCTCGTGGACGCGGAGGGTCTCGGCGCCCTCTCCACCCGGCGACTCGCCGCCGGGCTGGGGGTCAGCGGGCCGTCGTTGTACAACCACTTCCGGAACAAGGACGAGATCCTCGACGCGGTCGCCGACGCGGTGTCCGCCCAGGTCGACCTGTCGATGTTCGACGCGGACGATCCTCGCGACTGGCGGCGCTCCCTGCACGACTGGGCGTTCTCCTACCGGGCCGCGCTCTCCGCGCATCCGCACATCGTGCCGGTCCTGGCGCAGGGCCCCGGGCGCCGGCCCGCCGGTCTGCGGGTGGCCGACGCGGTGTTCGGCGCGATGGTGGACGCGGGCTGGCCGCGCGCCCAGGCCACACACATCGGGGCGCTGATGCGGTACTTCGTCACCGGCTCCGCACTGGGGTCCTTCGCGCGGGGTTTCGTGGACGACGAGACGGCGTACGACCCCGCCGACTACCCGCACCTCGGCCAGGCCCATCTCCTCGCCGACCGGCGCCAGCAGGTGGACGAGGGTGCCTTCGAGACGGGGCTGCGGGCGCTGCTCGACGGGCTCGCGCTCCAGTACGCGCAGCTGGACCCCGCCCGCACCTCCGCCCGGAGCCCGCGCGGGGTGGACCGGGACCGCCCGGAACGGGACCATCGCGCGGGCGATTGACGCTTCCCGCCAATTCGCTGGGCGCCCTACCCCACGCCCCGTACGGTCCTGTCCATGACCACACCGCCCGTGCCCGCTGCTCCGCCCCGTTCCGGCCCCGACCGGCGTGCCGTCGCCGCCGCCTGCTTCACCGTCGTGCTGTGGGCGACCGCGTTCGTCTCCATCCGCAGCGCGGGCGAGGCCTACTCCCCCGGCGCGCTCGCCCTCGGCCGCCTGCTGGCGGGTTCCGTGGTGCTCGTCGCCCTGTTGCTCGTACGCCGCGAGGGACTGCCGCCGCGCGGCGCCTGGCCCGGCATCGTCGTCTCCGGGCTCCTCTGGTTCGGCCTCTACATGGTGGTGCTCAACTGGGGCGAGCAGGAGGTGGACGCCGGGACCGCCGCGATGGTGGTCAACATCGGTCCGATCCTGATCGCGCTGCTCGGGGCCCGGCTGCTGGGCGAGGGGCTGCCGCGCCGGCTGCTCGGGGGCATGGGGGTGTCCTTCGCGGGCGCCGTCGTCGTCGGCCTGTCCATGTCGGGCCACGGCGGTTCCTCGGTGCTCGGCGTGCTGCTCTGCTTCGTCGCCGCGATCACCTACGCGGCCGGCGTGGTCGCGCAGAAGCCCGCGCTGGAGCACGGTTCGCCCCTCCAGGTCACCGCCTTCGGCTGCCTGATCGGCGCGGCGGGCTGCCTTCCGTTCACCGGGGTGCTGGTCCACGAGGCCGCCGACGCCCCGCTCTCCGCCACTCTCAACATGATCTACCTGGGCGTTTTCCCGACCGCGCTCGCCTTCACCACCTGGGCGTACGCGCTGGCGCGCACCACGGCCGGGCGGATGGGCTCCACCACCTACGCGGTGCCCGCTCTCGTGGTGCTGATGTCGTGGCTGGTGCTCGACGAGGTGCCTGCCGCCCTCTCGGTCCTCGGCGGGCTGCTCTGCCTGGCAGGGGTGGCGGTCTCCCGGACCCGTCCGCAGACTGGGCGGACGCGGAAGGTCGTGGCCGAGCCGGTGGAGGGAACCCCCGATGGCATCGAGCAACAGGAAACCGGACGGGTCTGACGGACATGGCCGGGCGTCCCGGCGGGGATCCGCCGGGGCGAAGCCCCAGCCGGACGACTCCCCGCCCGGCTCGGAGGCGGATCGTGGCGCCCGGTTCGGCGGACCGCACCTGGAGGGGTTCGGGGTCCGCGACCGGGGAGACGACGACCCGGAGCTGGTCACCCCCGAGGGTCGTGCCCGGGACGCCTGGCGCGAGGACTATCCGTATCCCCAGAAGCTCGGCCGCAAGGCGTACGACAAGCACAAGCGCGCCCTGCAGATCGAGCTGATCAAGCTCCAGCACTGGGTGAAGGAGCACGACGAGCGGCTGGTGATCATCTTCGAGGGGCGGGACGCGGCGGGCAAGGGCGGCACCATCAAGCGGTTCACCGAGCACCTCAACCCGCGCGGTGCCCGGGTGGTGGCTCTGGAGAAGCCGACCGAACGCGAGTCTTCCCAGTGGTACTTCCAGCGGTACGCGGTCCACCTTCCGACGGCGGGCGAGATCGTCCTCTTCGACCGGTCCTGGTACAACCGGGCCGGGGTGGAGCGGGTGATGGGTTTCTGCACCACCCGCGAGTACCTGGAGTTCATGCACCAGGCCCCGGGGTTCGAGCGGATGCTGGTCCGCGACGGCATCTACATCGTGAAGTTCTGGTTCTCGGTCTCCCGCAACGAGCAGCGCAACCGGTTCATGATCCGGCAGATCGACCCGGTGCGCCGCTGGAAGCTGAGCCCGGTCGACCTGGCGTCGCTCGACAAGTGGGACGCGTACACCGAGGCCAAGGAGCTGATGCTCTTCCACACCGACACGGCCGACGCGCCCTGGACCGTGGTGAAGAGCAACGACAAGAAGCGGGCGCGGCTGGAGGCGATGCGGCACGTGCTGGACCGCTTCGACTACCCGGGCAAGGACACGTCCGTGGTCGAAGTCCCGGACCCGTTGATCGTCGGGCCGGCGTCCCGGCTCTTCGAGGAGGGCGAGATGGACGCCCGGCTGCTCGCCCCGAGGCCGCCGAAAGCCTGAGGGCCCGGTCCGCCCGTCCGCGCACGGGCCGCAGAGACCGCGACACCGACCCGTGCACCACCCGGCCCGCGCACCACCGCCACAACGCGGGGCGACCGGATTCCGACGACTCGGCGAACTTCTGCTGTTCGCACACCAGTTGGCCTTACCCGTCAGTAGCGTGTGCGCCCGTGACCACACAACACGCTCCCGCACCCAGCCGTCGCACGGTCGTCAAGGCCGCCGCCGCCACGGCCGTCGCCGCCCCCGTCCTGCTCGGCACGACCGCCGCACGGGCCGCCGCCGGGCCGGTCTTCCTGCACGGTGTGGCCTCCGGCGATCCGCTCCCGGACGGCGTCCTCCTGTGGACCCGCGTCACGCCCTCCCCGGACGCCGTACCCGGCTCCGGCCTCGGTGCGGACACCCCGGTCGGCTGGGAGATCGCCGAGGACAAGGCCTTCTCCCGGCCGGTCGCCTCCGGTACGTCCCTCGCCCGGGCCGCGTCCGACCACACCGTCAAGGCGGACGTCCGAGGGCTGCGCCCGGCCACCGCCTACTGGTTCCGCTTCTCGGCCGCCGCCGGGCAGGTCCTCTCCCCCGTGGGCCGGACCCGTACCGCGCCCGCCGCCGGGGCGGCGACGCCCGGGGTGCGCTTCGGCGTGGTGTCCTGCGCCAACTGGGAGGCCGGCTTCTTCTCCCCGTACCGGCACCTCGCGGCCCGCGCCGACCTGGACGCGGTGCTGCACCTCGGGGACTACATCTACGAGTACGCGTCCGGCGGTTACGCCCACGGCGACACCGTCGTGCGCCCGCACTCCCCGCTGCACGAGATCTTCACCCTGGCCGACTACCGCGTCCGGCACGCCACCTACAAGACGGACGCCGACCTCCAGGCCCTGCATGCCGCCCACCCGGTGATAGCGATCTGGGACGATCACGAGTTCGCCAACGACGCCTGGTCCGGCGGCGCCGAGAACCACACCCCGGGGGCGGAGGGCGCATGGGCCGACCGGGTCGCTGCGGCCAAACAGGCGTACTTCGAGTGGATGCCGGTCCGCGCCTCCACCGAGGGCACGGTCTACCGCCGGCTCTCCTTCGGCAGCCTCGTCGAGCTGCACCTGCTCGACCTGCGCAGCTTCCGCTCCGCACAGGCGTCGATCGGCAGCGGCTCGGTCGACGACCCGGAGCGCACCATCACCGGCCGGGCCCAACTGGACTGGCTGAAAGCCGGGCTCGCCGCATCGACGGCCGCCTGGAAGCTGGTCGGCACGTCCGTGATGATCTCCCCGGTCGCCTTCGGCTCCGTCCCCGCCGACGTGCTCGCGCCGCTCGCGGAGTTGCTGGGCCTGCCCGGGGGCGGCATCGCCGTCAACGTCGACCAGTGGGACGGCTACACCGACGACCGCAAGGAGCTGATCGACCACTTGCGGGACAGATCGGTGACCAACACGGTCTTCCTGACCGGCGACATCCACATGGCATGGGCCAACGACGTGCCCGTCAAAGCCGCGACCTACCCGTTGTCGGCCTCCGCCGCCACCGAGTTCGTGGTGACCTCGGTGACCTCGGACAACCTGGACGACATCCTGAAGGTCCCCGCGCACACGGTCTCCGAGGTCGCCGCCCTGGCGGTGAAGGCCGCCAACCGCCACGTCAAGTGGGTGGACATGGACGGCCACGGCTACGGAGTCCTCGACGTGACGGCCGCGCGCTCGCAGATGGACTACTACGCGGTCTCCGACAAGACCCGCCAGGACGCCACGGCCGCCTGGGTCCGCTCGTACCGCACGCTCAACGGCACCCAGAAGATCGAACGGGCCGACGCCCCGGTGCGCTGACCCCGGGGCGGGAACACCGCGCGCCCGCCTCCGGCCGCCCGCGCCCCTGGGGTACGGACGGCCGGGGGCGGGGCGGCCTCAGAAGGTGACGAGAGCCCGGCCGCCCTTTCCGGCGACCATGTTCTCGAAGGCGGCGGGGATGCCGTCGAGCGAGATCCGCTCGGTGACCATCGAGGAGACGTCGAAGCGGCCCGCGCGGATGTGCTCGGCGAGCACCGGCAGATCGCGTTCCGGGTCGCTGTTGCCGTAGACGCAGCCGGTCAGGGACCGGCCCCAGTGGAAGATCTCCAGGGCGTTGAAGGTGACGTCCTGGTCCTTGCCGCCGATGCCGACGACGGTGGTACGGCCGCCCCTGCGGGTGGACTCCCAGGCGGTACGGATGGTCCGGGCGAGCCCCACGCACTCCACGGCCACGTCCGCGCCCACCCCGTCGGTGAGCCCCCGGATCTCGCGCGGCGTGGTGGCGGAGGCGACGACGTAGTCGGTGGCGCCGGCCAGGCGGGCCAGTTCCTCCTTCTCCGGCGTGACGTCCACGGCGATGATCCGGGACGCCCCGGCGATGCGCGCCGACTGGAGCACGGCAAGGCCGACCCCGCCGATCCCGAACACGGCCACGGTCTCCCCGGCGCGTACCCGGGCACTGTGGTGGACCGCGCCGTAGCCGGTGAGCACCGCGCAGCCGAGGAGGGCCGCGTCGGTCAGCGGGATGCCCGCCGGGGCGGGCAGCACGCAGTTCGCGGCGACGAGGGTCTCCTGCGCGAACGCGCCGACGTTCAGGCCGGGGTGGAGTGCGGTGCCGTCCGCGAGGCGGGCGTGGATGTTCGCGGCGCCCTTCAGCGCGTCGGCGCAGAGCCAGACCTCGCCGATCCGGCAGGGGTGGCATGTGCCGCAGGAGGGAGCCCAGTTGAGTACGACTCCGTCGCCCGGGACGACGTGCTCGACGCCCTCGCCGACCTCCAGGACGATGCCCGCGCCCTCGTGGCCGAGTACGCAGGGCACCGGCAGGCGCATGGTGCCGTTGCTCAGTGACAGGTCGGAGTGGCAGACCCCGGCGGCGGCCAGGCTCACCCTCACCTGGCCCGGGCCGGTGTCCGGCAGCTCGATGTCGGTGATCTCCAGCGGCGCTTGGACGGCGGGCAGTACGGCGGCGCGAACCACGGACGGCTCCTCGGTTGGTGGGCCGGGCCCGGCGGGACCGGCGGCGGACGGGGGTCGGCCGGGCGCCCCGGCGGCTGACCGGGCTGCGCGCGGCCGGAGTTCAGAACTGGAGGGACTTCGTCTGGAGGTACTCGGCGAGACCGTGCGGGCCGAGTTCGCGGCCGACGCCGGACTGCTTGTAGCCACCGAAGGGCGCCAGCGGGTTGAACCGGCCGCCGTTGATGTCGACCTGCCCGGTCTCCATCCGGCGGGCGAAGGCGACGGCCCGCTCGTCGTCGGCCGCCCAGACCGCGCCGGCCAGGCCGTAGACGGTGCCGTTGGCGATCCGGAGGGCGTCCTCCTCGTCCTCGTACCTGAGGATGGAGAGGACCGGGCCGAAGATCTCCTCCTGGGCGATGGTCATGTCGCCGGTGACGTCGGCGAAGACGGTGGGCCTGACGTAAAAGCCCGTCTCCTGCACGGAGTCGGGGCCTCCGGCGACGAGCCGGGCGCCTTCCGCGATGCCCTTCTCGATGTAACCCCGCACCCGCGCCTGCTGCTTGGCGTTGACGACGGGTCCGATCCGCTCCCCGGGCACGTACTTGGCGACGGCCGCCGCCGCGAGCGCCACGGCCTCCTCGTACCGCTCCGCGTCCACCAGCATCCGGGTCCACGCACTGCACGTCTGGCCGGAGTTGGACATCACGTTGGCGACGCCGACGTTGACGGCCTTGGCGAGGTCGGCGCCCGGCAGGATCACGTTGGCGGACTTACCACCCAGCTCCAGCGCGACGCGCTTGACGGCGCCGCTCGCGGTGGCGCCGATCGACCTGCCGACGGCCGTGGAGCCGGTGAAGGAGACGAGGTCCACCCCGGGGTGCTCGGCGAGCGCCTGCCCGGCGACCGGGCCGAGACCGGTGACCAGGTTGAAGACACCGGCCGGAATCCCGGCCTCCTCGGTGGCTTCGGCGAAGATCTGTGCGGTCAGCGGAGTGTCCTCGGCGGGCTTGAGGACGACCGTGCAGCCGGCGGCCAGCGCGGGGGCCACCTTGGCGACGATCTGGTGGAGCGGGTAGTTCCAGGGGGTGATCGCCCCGACCACCCCGACCGGCTCGTGCAGCACGGTGGAGTTCCCGAGCTTCTCCTCGAAGGCGTACGTGGCGGCGAGTTCGGCGTACGAACCGGCGACGAGCACCGGCACACCCGCGTGCACGGTCTGCGAGAGACGGAGCGGGGAGCCGAGTTCGGCGGTGATCGTCGCGGCGATCTCCTCCGCGCGTGCGGCGAGGACGTCCCGCAGGGCGGCGAGCCGGGCGGCGCGCCCGGCGGGAGGGGTGGCGGCCCAGCCGGGGAACGCGGCGCGCGCGGCACGTACGGCGGCGTCCACGTCGGCAGCCGTGCCCGCGGGCACCTGGGCGATGACCTGTTCGTCCGCCGGGTTCACCACCGCGATGGTGTCGCGGCCCTCGGCGGGCCGCCATGCGCCGCCGATGTACATCCCGTCATGGGCCTTCATGGGCTGTTCCTCCCGGGCTTGCGGTGTTCGGCCGCTGTGCGAGGCCGACTTGCGGTCGTCCGGCTCTCCGGCGGCCGGCTCTCGGTTGTCCGGCTGTCGGCCGTCCGCGCCCGGTCGCCGGAACCCCAAACTAGCGCTGTTAGTTTTTGGGCGCCAGAGCCGGTGACGGGAGGGGCCGGAGACGCGCGTCACGTGGGCGGCGACCGGATCGCGGGCGAGGCCTGGAAACGCCGAGGGGCGGCGCTCCGGCTGGTTCGCCGGGTCACGCCGCCCTCGGGCGGTACGGGGTGCGGGTGCGGGATCTGGGGTACGGGGTGCGGGATCTGGGGTACGGGGTGCGGCCCTGGTGGCCATGACGGCTTACTTCGGGTCGGCGTTGAAGGTCGAGGTCGACCAGAGGTAGCCGAGGGCCGAGAGGCCCAGGCACCAGGCGACGGCGATGAGGCCGTTGTTGCCGATCTCGGTGCCGAGCAGGAGTCCGCGCAGGGTCTCGATGGCCGGGGTGAACGGCTGGTACTCGGCGACCGGCTGGAACCAGCCGGGCATCGTGTCGACGGGAACGAAGGCGCTGGAGAGGAGCGGCAGCAGGATCAGGGGCATCGCGTTGTTGCTGGCCGCCTCCACGGTCGGGCTGACCAGGCCCATCCCGACCGCGATCCAGGTGAGGGCCAGGGCGAAGAGCACCAGCAGCCCGAAGGCCGCCAGCCACTCCAGGACGGTGGCGTCGGTCGAGCGGAAACCGATGGCCACCCCGACCGCCCCGACGAGGACCACGCTGGCGACCGACTGCAGCACGCTGCCGACGACGTGCCCGATGAGGACCGATCCCCGGTGGATCGCCATGGTGCGGAAGCGGGCGATGATGCCCTCGGTCATGTCCATCGAGACGGAGACCGCGCTGCCGACCACGGTGCTCCCGATGGTCATCAACAGCAGGCCCGGGACGATGTAGGCGATGTAGTCGGAGCGGTCTCCGCCGCCGATGCCCGCGCTCATGGTGTCGCCGAAGATGTAGACGAAGAGCAGCAACAGCATGATCGGCGTGAGGAGCAGGTTCAGGGTGAGCGAGGGGTAGCGCCGGGCGTGCAGCAGGTTGCGGCGCAGCATCGTGGACGAGTCGCGCACGGCGAGGGAGAGGGTACTCATCGGACGTCCTCCTTGGACGGGGGCGACGGGGACGGCTGGGTCTGCGGGGTCTGCTGGCCTGCCTGGTGGGGGACGCGGGTGCTGTCGGTGAGGGCGAAGAACACGTCGTCGAGGTCGGGGGTGTGGACGGTGAGTTCGTCGGCTTCGACGTCTGCGGTGTCGAGGCGGTCGAGGATGGTGCGCAGTTCGCGCTGGCTGCCGTCGCTGAGGATCTGGAGGGTGAGGGCGTCGTCGTCGCGGGCGGCGTCGGGGAGGGCGGTCGCGGCTTCGCGGTAGGTGGTGGGGTCGGTGAAGCGGAGGCGTACGTGTCCGCCGGGGACGAGGCGTTTGAGTTCGTCGGCGGTGCCTTCGGCGGCGATCTTGCCGTCGTGGAGGA
>NZ_JBHWZJ010000220.1:0-11753 GCF_042728415.1 Streptomyces sp. NPDC060198
CCCCGAAGGGGGTGGCCGCCCTGCGGCGTTGTGCGCTTCGGGAGGCCGGAGCGGTCGTCAGGTCAGATAAGCCCGGAGCTTGTGGATGCGGGTGGCGGCGTCGGGATGGGTGGCGAGCAGCCGGGTGCGCAGGGACGCCTGCTTCGCCATCGCGCTGTGTGACGGGAGAGTGGCGCGCCTGTCCTGGACCTCGTTCTGGTGCTCCGCCTGCAGTATTTCGGCCAGCATGGGCGCGAAGCCGAGTTCGGCGGCGTGCCGGTCCGCCTTCAGCTCCGACCATCGACCGACAGCTGCCTCCATGTACGGAAGGACGAGGAGGAGGGGCGGCAGAGCGAACAGGGTCGCGAGGGCGGGAGTGAGGACGCCTGCGGCCAAAAGGGAACCGCCGAAGGTCAGGTAGAGGGCGAACCGTGCGGGGGTGACGAAGGAACGGACTGCCGGGGCGACCAGACGCCAGGCCACGAGGCCCGGAGCCGCGTACCAACCACTCAGGAGCGCGGCCCACGCGTGACCGCCTGTGTGATGGCCCAGTTCGTGGGCGAGCACGGCGGCGAGCTGAGCGCTCGGAAGTCTTTCCAGCGAGAACCGGGTGACCGCCACGATGTGCCCCGCTGCTGCGAAGGCGTTGAGATCCTCGCTTTCTTCGATCCACAGCTGGTACCGGTCGCCGTCGATCCCGGAGAGCGCTGTCACCTCGCGCCAGACGGCCCCCAGCCGGGCGGCCTCCTGCGGTACGGGGCGGTGCAGCCCGTAGAAGTAGCGGGCGAGGAAGGCCTCCGTCGGGCGATGGAACACCAGGGCGCCGGAGGCCGGCCAGAGCGCGGCCGGTATCCAGAACGGCAGACCGAAGCAGCAGTCGGCGAGGACGCACACGAGCAGCACCACTACCGCGCTCATGAGGAACGAAGGAACGGCGAGCGCCAACTGCCCCAGCGTGGTGACGTCGGCGTGCCGTTGCCACGCTGCGTAGTAGACCCGGCGGCCGGGCCCGTGGCGGTAGACCAGATCGTCCGGCGCCGGGGGCGCGGCAGTGTCAGCCGATCCGGGACGGCCGATCGGGTCCGAGGGCGCCGGGCACGTGTCCGCCTCCGCGGGGTCGTCCGGCAGCGGCCCGGGACCGGAGTCCCGCCGGGAAGTCCTGTCGCCCGGCCCCTCGGGCTCGGATGCTGTGGGGATCATGACCGTCCTTTCTCGTGTGATGTACCTCAGCCGAGGAGCAGGGAGGCCGGGAGCAATGCGGCGCCCACCGCGAAGGCGAGCAGCCCGACGCGTATCCACCGGTGTTTGCGGACGACGATGCGGCTCGTCTCGGTCAGCGAGGTGGCGAGCACCTCGGCCGAGGCGTTCTCGGTGGTGACCAGTGCCTCCGCCAGCAGGTTCTGACTGGCTGCACGGTGGATGTCGCCGAAATAGGTCATAGGTGCTCCGAGGACCCAGGTACTGGCGCTGTATCGCGGGATCACGGCCAACAGCATGGAGAGCAGCGCGGTTCCCAGACCTGCGGTGCCCGTCCACCACAGGACCGCGCCGAAGGTGTCGAGCGCGGCCGGGCGCCAGCCGCTGCCGGCCAACCAGCCGCTGATCACTCCGGTGGTCATACCGAGCGCACCGGCCAGCACGGACGCCTTGCTGTCGGCGCGGGAGATTTCGGCCCGCAGGTCGAGGAGCAGCCGTGCCCCGGCCCCGGTGCCGGCCACGGAGAGAGGTGCTGACGCGGGTGCCGGGGCGGCTGGTGGTGCGGGCGGTAGGGGCGGTACGGGCGGGAGCGGGGTCATGTCGGTCATTCGGCGCCGCCCTGGTGGCCGGGCTCGTCCGGGGTCGGTGCGTCGGGTCGCACCGGGATCTTGCCGTAGCCCTGCGGAGGCTCCCAGCCGTCGAGCGGGCTCGGGAGAACCTGGTCGGCCACTGTGGGCCCGCGCCCGTGATCAGGCGTCGACGGTTCGGCCTGCGGCTCGTCTTCGGACAACGCGACGGACAATCGGCCGGTTCGCGAGCTTTGGACAGCGACTCCGGGGAGGTACTGGCTCAGTACGTCGATGACCGACCGTAGAGCACGGTTCTTGGGCGCTTCCAACTCGTGGGATTCTGCCCCTTCACCGCTGAGGAGTTGTCCGGCCAAGTCCAACTGAGCGAGGAGCATCTGGAGCTGGTCCTGGCGCAGGCTGTCCACCACCAACTTCATGTCCTTGGGGTGATCTGCCAGATGCAGCGCCCAGGCGTGAACCCCGCCCTGTTCCAGGTGCTTCTCGTAGAAAGCGATCTTCTCGGCGTTGGCGTGCTGGAGTTCCACCGATTGCTGCGCCCGGACGAGTGCCTCTGTGTGCTGGCGCTGCTGTCGGAGCAGCTGGAGTTCGTGCTCCCGCTGCTCGTCCGCGGTGGCGCGGCCCGTCTTCAGCTCGGCTCGCTTCGTGGCCCGGAGTTCGGCTGCGGCGTCGTGTTCCAATCCACGTCTCTGGGTGTGGACCTGTTCGGTCGCCGTGTGATCGATGGCCCTCATGCGTGTTGCGTGTTCGACGGCACCCTGGTCTCCGTGCAGCCGCACGGTCCAGGAAACCGTGAGTCCCGTCTTTGCCCCCAGCGGACCGAGCAGCGGTACCTCTTGGAGGAGAACCCGCTCGGCCTCCGAACTCCGATGAACGGCGAAACGACGACTGAAAGGGCGGGACGCCCGCTCCAGTTCACCCGTCAACAGGCGTGGGACGTCACGGTGGCCGCTCTTCACGAAGAGCGCCGGATCGACCACCTGCCACGAGAGGTCGACGACCGCGTCGAAATCGAAGGCGTCGTCGGAGCTCGGGAGACGGAGTTCCTCGCGGAGCGGGTGGATGCCCATGTCGACCTCGTACACGGCGGTGTAGTGCTTCACGGCCGCCGAGGCGCGCGAGGGCCGCAGCGGTGGCAGAAAGGTCTTGTAGGCACCCTCGGGCGTGGAGAACACGAGAGCGTGGTCGATCCGGGTGTGGGCACGGCGGGCGAACCCGAACCGGGTCAGCTGTCTCACCGTGACCACCGGATCGACGAGCGGCGTGTGACGTACGGCGTACTGGTCCCAGTCGGGCGGGCGGCGGAACGGGGGCATGGCTGGTCTCCTGGCTGTACGAGGGAGGACAAGACGCTCAGACGCGCGGCAGTACGGTGAGCAGGCGGCCGGCGGCGGCAGGGAGGGCAGCACCGTCCTCGCCGGGCATGGTGCGCAGCAGGTGGTTGAGGCGCTGCTGTTCGGTCGTGGTGGTGGCGAGGGACGGCAGCAGGGCGGCGAGCGCCCACTCCGTGGCGGGATCGTGGTCGGCCGCCAGGACCCATTCGCCGAGGATGTCGAGAGCGCGGCGGGTGTAGCCCCGGTCGTTCAGAGCCGCGCGCCAGAGTGTGACCACGGCCTCGGCGGACGGAGTCCCTGCGGTGAGGGCCTGTGCGTACCGGTTGAGGAGGAGCGGCTGTCCTCGCGCCTTGTCCTTCTCCGTGCGGCAGCAGGCGTTGAGGAAGCCGCCGAGTGCGAGGTCGGTCGCCGCACGGTCGTCGTTCAGGGTCCTGGTCAATTCTGTGAAGACCTGGTCAGCGGCGGCGGAGAGCAGCAGCAGCTCAACGGATTCCGCCAGTTGCGCGCCGAGATGCTCGTCCGGCTCGTCCTGTTCGCCCTGGCGCCTGGCGGCGGCTCGCAGCGCGGCCAGGGTCTCCGCGGGGCGCTCTGATCCGATCAGGCCGTGGGCGCGGATGGCCACCCACACCAGGCTGGAGGTCTCGCCCGCACACCACGCGTCCAGGATGCGCGGGACGTTGGGGGTGCCCAGGAAGTGGGTGAGGGTGAGGGCGTTGACGGCGACGCCCCGGTGCCGGTAGCGGCGGGATGCTGCCCAGGGCTCGATGACCAGGGCCATTGCCGACGGCAGATCCGTATGGGCGAGGACTGCGGCGGTGGAGGCCGCGCGGGTTCGTACGAACGGCCGGCCATCGTCCGAGAGCCGCCGCAGCCACTGGATCAGTGCCGGTCGCGCGGAAGGGTGTCCGGTCCAGATCTCGCGCAACAGGACGAGAGGGGCGCGTTCATCCAGAAATCGGGCCTTTACCTGACCGACAGGGCCCCATTCGGTTGGTTCCTCCTCCTCGTACCGCTCAGCCCTGGCCAGTTGCAGCCGTTTGCCGATGTGGGTTCCGAAGACCGGGACCCGGGTTGACAGGAGGGAGTCCTCGGTCTTCTGGAGGAAGGAGTACAGCAGATCTCCCAGTTCGGCAGTGAGAGCGTACGGGCCCGCGTCGAAAGCGGCCAAGGCGACGAGGAATGCCTTCTCTCGCAGATGCACGACGGATCCGTCGTCCTCGAACCACTCCTGGACTTGGTTCTCCAAGGCGCCCAGGGAGAAGTCGGCGAGCCTTTCGGAGTCGGCCGCTCCGACCGCATACGCCGCCACGACCTGAGCGAACGCGGCAGCTTCGCGAGGCTGGTGGCTTCGTTCGAGGAATGCCGTCACCGACGGCAGGACGAGCATTTCCGTCGTGGTGTCCTCCCCGACGAGGGCACCGAGATGCGCGCGGAGGACATCAATCGGGTCGGGCGCCTGCCACGGCACCACCGGGACGTCCTCCAGCAGGGCGGACGGCCCGACGGTGATCACCAGGTATCCGTTCTCACCCAGTTTGCTTCGAGCGGCCAGCACATCCGCCTCGCGCAAGGGCCGGCCGCGCTCGGTGACAAGGTCACAAAGGACGTGGCCTCCGGGGCCGTCGTGTTCTTCGAGGTATCCGGTCAGCCCCTTCGCGGTGGTGTCCCGGCTCACGGCCCGCACCGGATGGACGCCGAGGCGCTGGAGCAGCATCAGCGCGGCCGTGCGGCGGCCGGTGAAGTGGGGGCCGGCCAGTACGAGCACATGCTCTCGGGCCAGCCGCGCCACCAGTTCGTCGAAGTCGGCCGCTCCGGGAACGAAGAAGCGGGAGAGGTCCTCCAGCCTGGAAGGCGCAATCTCACCGGATGCGTACACACCGACGGAACGGCCGAGCTGGTAGTTGATCTCCTGGGCGAAGTGGAAATCGCCGCTGAAAGTACCGCCGGCGATGCCATGGTTGGTGCCGCCGAAAATGCCTCCCTCGATCTGCGAGGCATCGCCCAGACCGATCGTCCGCGGAATGTGGTCCGTCAGATCTCGCAGGGCCGCCCAAGCCGTCTGCGGCCGGTCCGTCTCGCTCGACTCCTCCTTGTCGTTCTGCTGCGCGTCCGACGGCGCCGAGGGCTGGTCGCCCTCCTGGGGAGGAGCCGCGCCCGCCTGCTGCTCCTCGCTGCTCATCGGCGGTCCCCACGGTCCGTGCCGCCGCCGAAGTGGAAGTCGCCGCTGAAGGTGCCTCCGGCGATGCCGTGATTGGTACCGCCGAAGACTCCACCGATGATCGGCGTCCGGTCGGCGCCGGGAGGCAGAGACGGCACCGCCTCCACGGGGGACTGACCTCCCTCGGCCGAGGACGTCTTCATGAGGGAGTCCGAAGACGGCACCGGACCGTGCAGCCACGCGGCGAGCGGGCCGTTCTTGCTGTCCATGGTCACCGAGTGGAATTCCTCGGACGGCACCCCGACGTGGCTGTGGCGCACGATGCCCTGGTAGACCGCGTCCGACACGCACAGAGCGAAGTCGTCGGGGCGCTCCCGCAGTGCCTCCTTCAGCAGGTCCGCGTCCAGCAGCCTGCACGCGTGGTTGAGATCGCTGCCGACCCAGCCTTGGTGCTGGTCCACCGCCACGTATCCGGCGGCGACCACACCGCGCAGCCGCATCTGGGCGGAACGCGAGGCCTGGCGGTTCATGCCGCGCAACTGGGCCGGGAGTTCGGTCAGCAGGGCTCGCAGCAGCGCGGTCACCGAGGCGTTGGCGTCGATCAGCTCCATCACGGAGTCGCCCCGGTCCGCTCTCCGGCGGCGGGTCTCGTCGATTCCGGCGGCCAGCAGCGCCCGGTCGGTGAGGTCGTACAGCATCCGGCGCAGGTACCCCTGCTCGACGTCGTCCCGGTCGCTGAACCGCTCGATGTCCAGCAACAGGATGGTGCTGTTCACGGGTTCGTTCATGAGTCGCTCCTCGCTCTCGGTCTCCGTGGTCCGGAGAGGACGAGAGTGCGGCCGGAGGGGCTGCGGGAGGGAGGACGGATGACTCAGTCGGAGTGTGACCCCGTGCACAGATCCACCGACCGCAACCGTCCGGTCACGGAAGGCGCGGGACCTCGGGAGGGTACGGTCGGGCGGGCTCCTGGAGGCGGGCTATGCGACGAAGTGCGTCGGGCCGCACGATCAACATGGCACGGCGGCCCGTCACCACGATTCCCCGGTCCCGCAGATCCTTCAGCAGCCGCTGGACCATCTCCCTGGACGCGCCGACCGAGCCGGCGAGCTCCTGTTTGCTCAGCGGGATGTCGAGTTCGATGCCCTCGTCGGTCCGCTCGCCGTGGGTCCGCGCCAGTTCCAGCAGGAGCACCGCCAGGCGTTCCCGTACGGTCAGCGCGGCGAACTCCAGGTTGCGCCGGTCCGACGCGCGTCCGCGGTCGGCACTCAGGGCCAGCAGCGCGAGGGACACCTGGGGGGAGCCGGCCACGAAGGCCCGGAACTTCTCCTGTTCGACCACCACCGCCCGGACGGGAGCCAGCGCGGTCACCGTCGCAGAGCGAGGCCGTCCGGTGAGCGCGGCCGACTCGCCCACGATGTCGCCAGGACCGCGCAGGGCGTGCAGCGCCTCGTAACCATTCGGCGCGGATTCGGTCACCTTCGTCCACCCCGCGAGGATCAGCAGCACGTAGGCGGACGGCTCGTTCTGGCGGAGCAGAGGGGCGCGCGCAGTGAAGCGGAGCTCCCGGCCGAGTTTCAGGAGGCACAGCCGTTCCTCGTGTTCCAGCCGCGCGAGGAAGGGGACCCGGTCGTCGAGTCCGTCGCCGCCGGGTACGTACGTTGCCACCACGATGTCGTCCCCCGCTCGTCCTGCCGCGCGGTTCAATGTACTGAGAACGTGGTTTGCGGGCCGCCCAAGGTCGTATTCCTGCCGTGCACGCCGCGCGCCTGTCCGGATCCGGCCGGTCACGGCCCTCGGACCCCTACTGGTTGGGTGCACAGCATTTGTTTTGACCCAAGTCGATGAGGTAGGTACGCTCAAGCCTTGTGCCTGGGGTGTGCCTGGGCTCGGCATGCGTGTCCTCAGCCGCAGGCCGGGTCCGGACAAGGGCCACCGCAATCTGCGCTTCATCCGTTGTTTTCCGGCAGAGGCTTGCAGTATTCGACACACCCGACCGCGTGGGTCGGCGACGTTCCAGGTTAGTTTCAACGAACGGCACACAGAAACCGGAGAAGTAGTGCCTACGATCCAGCAGCTGGTCCGGAAGGGCCGGCAGGACAAGGTCGAGAAGAACAAGACGCCCGCACTCGAGGGTTCGCCCCAGCGCCGCGGCGTCTGCACGCGTGTCTTCACGACCACCCCGAAGAAGCCGAACTCGGCGCTCCGTAAGGTCGCGCGTGTGCGTCTGACCTCCGGCATCGAGGTCACGGCCTACATCCCGGGTGAGGGACACAACCTGCAGGAGCACTCCATCGTGCTCGTGCGTGGTGGCCGTGTGAAGGACCTGCCGGGTGTTCGTTACAAGATCATCCGCGGCTCGCTCGACACCCAGGGTGTCAAGAACCGCAAGCAGGCCCGCAGCCGCTACGGCGCCAAGAAGGAGAAGTAAGAATGCCTCGTAAGGGCCCCGCCCCGAAGCGCCCGGTCATCATCGACCCGGTCTACAGCTCTCCTCTTGTCACGTCGCTGATCAACAAGATCCTGCTCGACGGCAAGCGTTCCACCGCCGAGCGGATCGTGTACGGCGCCATGGAAGGCCTCCGCGAGAAGACCGGCAACGACCCGGTCATCACGCTGAAGCGCGCGCTTGAGAACGTCAAGCCCGCCCTTGAGGTCAAGTCCCGCCGTGTCGGTGGCGCCACCTACCAGGTGCCGATCGAGGTCAAGCCCGGTCGCGCGTCCACCCTCGCTCTGCGCTGGCTCGTCGGTTACTCCCGCGCCCGTCGTGAGAAGACCATGACCGAGCGCCTCATGAACGAGCTGCTCGACGCCTCCAACGGCCTCGGTGCGGCCGTCAAGAAGCGCGAGGACACCCACAAGATGGCCGAGTCCAACAAGGCCTTCGCGCACTACCGCTGGTAGTCGTTACCCACATCGAGACCGAGAGAAGACTGAAGCCTTATGGCTACCACTTCGCTTGACCTGGCCAAGGTCCGCAACATTGGGATCATGGCCCACATCGACGCGGGCAAGACGACCACCACTGAGCGGATCCTGTTCTACACCGGCGTTTCGTACAAGATCGGTGAAGTCCACGACGGCGCTGCCACGATGGACTGGATGGAGCAGGAGCAGGAGCGCGGCATCACGATCACGTCCGCCGCGACGACCTGCCACTGGCCCCTCGAAGATGTCGATCACACGATCAACATCATCGACACCCCCGGCCACGTGGACTTCACCGTCGAGGTGGAGCGTTCGCTCCGCGTCCTCGACGGCGCTGTGACGGTGTTCGACGGCGTTGCCGGCGTCGAGCCCCAGTCCGAGACTGTCTGGCGTCAGGCGGACCGCTACGGCGTCCCGCGCATCTGCTTCGTCAACAAGCTCGACCGGACCGGTGCCGACTTCCTGCGCTGCGTCGACATGATCGTGGACCGCCTCGGCGCCACCCCGATCGTGATGCAGCTGCCGATCGGTGCCGAGGCCGACTTCGAGGGCGTCGTGGACCTGGTCCGCATGAAGGCCCTCGTCTGGACGGCCGAAGCGTCCAAGGGCGAGATGTACGAGGTCGTCGACATTCCGGCCAACCTCGTTGAGCTCGCCGAGGAGTACCGCGGCAAGCTCGTCGAGACCGTCGCCGAGAACGACGACCAGCTCATGGAGCTGTACCTGGAGGGCACCGAGCCCACCGAGGAGCAGCTCTACGCGGCCGTCCGTCGCATCACCATTGCCTCCGGCAAGGGTGGCGACACGACGATCAGCCCGGTGTTCTGTGGTACCGCGTTCAAGAACAAGGGCGTTCAGCCCCTGCTCGACGCCGTGGTCCGCTACCTGCCGTCGCCGATCGACGTCGAGGGCATCGAGGGCCACGCGGTCAACAACGCCGACGAGGTCATCACCCGCAAGCCTTCTGTGGACGAGCCGCTCGCCGCGCTCGCCTTCAAGATCGCGAGCGACCCGCACCTCGGCAAGCTCACCTTCATCCGGGTTTACTCGGGTCGCCTGGAGGCCGGCACCGCGGTGCTGAACTCCGTCAAGGGCAAGAAGGAGCGCATCGGCAAGATCTACCGCATGCACGCGAACAAGCGTGAGGAGATCGAGTCGGTGGGCGCCGGTGACATCGTCGCCGTCATGGGCCTGAAGCAGACCACCACGGGTGAGACGCTGTCCGACGACAAGAACCCGGTGATCCTGGAGTCCATGGACTTCCCGGCGCCGGTCATCGAGGTCGCCATCGAGCCCAAGTCCAAGGGTGACCAGGAGAAGCTGGGTGTAGCCATCCAGCGTCTCGCGGAGGAGGACCCCTCCTTCCGTGTTCACTCGGACGAGGAGACCGGCCAGACCATCATCGGTGGTATGGGCGAGCTCCACCTCGACATCCTCGTCGACCGTATGCGTCGCGAGTTCAAGGTCGAGGCGAACGTCGGCAAGCCCCAGGTCGCGTACCGCGAGACGATCCGCAAGGCCGTCGAGCGTCATGACTACACCCACAAGAAGCAGACCGGTGGTACCGGTCAGTTCGCCAAGGTGCAGATCGCGATCGAGCCCATCGAGGGCGGCGACGCTTCGTACGAGTTCGTGAACAAGGTCACCGGTGGCCGTATCCCCCGGGAGTACATCCCCTCGGTGGACGCGGGTGCGCAGGAGGCCATGCAGTTCGGCATCCTGGCCGGCTACGAGATGACTGGCGTCCGCGTCATCCTTCTCGACGGTGGCTACCACGAGGTCGACTCCTCGGAGCTCGCGTTCAAGATCGCCGGTTCGCAGGCCTTCAAGGAGGCCGCGCGCAAGGCTTCTCCCGTCATTCTCGAGCCCATGATGGCCGTTGAGGTCACCACGCCCGAGGACTACATGGGTGAGGTCATCGGCGACATCAACTCCCGCCGTGGCCAGATCCAGGCCATGGAGGAGCGCCACGGTGCTCGCATCGTGAAGGGCCTCGTGCCCCTCTCGGAGATGTTCGGCTACGTCGGAGACCTCCGTAGCAAGACCTCGGGTCGCGCAAGCTACTCGATGCAGTTCGACTCCTACGCCGAGGTTCCGCGGAACGTCGCCGAGGAGATCATCGCGAAGGCCAAGGGCGAGTAACTCTCCCGAGCTCACGCTTTAGGCTTGTCACCGGAGCCTGGTGGGCTTTTACCGCAGCGCGCGAGCGTTGCGGTGAATGCCCCGGGCTCCGGCATCCCAGCAAAGATCACCTGGCGCCGATGAAGCAAGGCGTACAGAACCACTCCCCAGGAGGACCCAGTGGCGAAGGCGAAGTTCGAGCGGACTAAGCCCCACGTCAACATCGGCACCATCGGTCACATCGACCACGGTAAGACGACCCTCACGGCCGCCATTACCAAGGTGCTGCACGACGCGTTCCCCGACCTGAACGAGGCCTCGGCCTTCGACCAGATCGACAAGGCTCCCGAAGAGCGTCAGCGTGGAATCACGATCTCCATCGCGCACGTCGAGTACCAGACGGAGTCGCGTCACTACGCGCACGTCGACTGCCCGGGTCACGCTGACTACATCAAGAACATGATCACGGGTGCCGCGCAGATGGACGGCGCCATCCTCGTGGTCGCCGCCACCGACGGCCCGATGCCGCAGACCAAGGAGCACGTGCTCCTGGCCCGCCAGGTCGGCGTTCCGTACATCGTCGTCGCCCTGAACAAGGCCGACATGGTGGACGACGAGGAGATCCTGGAGCTCGTCGAGCTCGAGGTTCGTGAGCTCCTCTCCGAGTACGAGTTCCCGGGCGACGACCTGCCGGTCGTCAAGGTCTCGGCGCTCAAGGCGCTCGAGGGCGACAAGGAGTGGGGCCAGTCGGTCCTGAACCTGATGGCCGCCGTCGACGAGTCGATCCCGCAGCCCGAGCGTGACGTCGACAAGCCGTTCCTGATGCCGATCGAGGACGTCTTCACGATCACCGGTCGTGGCACCGTCGTCACCGGTCGTATCGAGCGTGGTGTCCTGAAGGTCAACGAGACCGTTGACATCGTGGGCATCAAGCAGGAGAAGACCACCACCACGGTCACCGGCATCGAGATGTTCCGCAAGCTGCTCGACGAGGGCCAGGCCGGTGAGAACGTCGGTCTGCTCCTCCGTGGCATCAAGCGCGAGGACGTCGAGCGCGGCCAGGTCATCATCAAGCCCGGTTCGGTCACGCCGCACACCGAGTTCGAGGCCCAGTCCTACATCCTGTCGAAGGACGAGGGTGGCCGTCACACCCCGTTCTTCAACAACTACCGCCCGCAGTTCTACTTCCGTACCACGGACGTGACGGGCGTTGTGACCCTTCCCGAGGGCACCGAGATGGTCATGCCTGGTGACAACACCATCATGAACGTCGTGCTGATCCAGCCGGTCGCCATGGAAGAGGGCCTGAAGTTCGCCATCCGTGAGGGTGGCCGGACCGTGGGCGCCGGCCAGGTCACCAAGATCATCAAGTAATTACTTGATCGTCTGACCTGGTTGCTCCTCACTGAGCACCGAGAAGGGCCCCGTCCCGCCGCGCGAGCGGTGGGACGG
>NZ_JBHWZJ010000221.1:0-11737 GCF_042728415.1 Streptomyces sp. NPDC060198
GACCCGACCACCTCGGGACCGGCGGCCGGGGCCTTCGGCGTCCGGCCACCGGCACCCGTCAGCGGCCGGGGAACGTCCGCGCATCCCCCGCAGGTGCCCGCAAGCTCAGCGCAGCACCGGGCCGCCCTCCTCCTCCCCGACACTCGCGTCCGGCAGGGCCACCAGGCCGAGTTCGGTCCAGGAGGCCAGCAGCGGGTGCGAAGGGAGGACCCGCACCGTGTAGCCGTACGGTCCCGTTCGGTCCAGGGAGAGCGGCCCCTCGTACACCCGGTGGTCCTCCAGGTCACCGGTGCCGGTCACCTTCAGCGGGGTGATCTGGGCATCGACGAGCGCGTCGCCGGAGTCCACCCGCCCGGCCACGACCTGCACCTCCAGGTCCTCCGGGGCGAGGCCGCCGAGCACGATCCTGACCCGCAGCGCGAGGGTCGCGCCCAGCTCCGCCGAGCCGCTCGCGGTGGTGTCGGTGACCGTCTCGACGTGGTCGACGGCCACCTGCGGCCAGGCCGCCCGTACCTTCGACTTCCACGCCGCGAGGTCGCGTGCGGCCGGGACGTCGAGCGCGCGCCGCGACACCGCGGCAGGGGCGTAGAGCCGCTCCACGTACTCGCGGACCATGCGTCCGGCGAGGAGTTTCGGGCCGAGGGCGGCCAGGGTGCGGCGGACCATCTCGATCCAGCGCTCGGGCAGCCCGTCATCCCCCCGGTCGTAGAAGCGGGGCGCGACCCGGTCCTCGATCAGCGCGTAGAGGGCGTCGGCCTCCAGTTCGTCGCGCCGGTCGTCGTCCACCGCGGAACCGTCCGCTGTGGGAATGGCCCAGCCGAAGTCCGGCTCGAACCACTCGTCCCACCAGCCGTCGCGCACCGAGAGGTTGAGGCTGCCGTTGAGGGCGGCCTTCATCCCGCTCGTGCCGCAGGCCTCCAACGGGCGCAGCGGGTTGTTGAGCCACACGTCGCAGCCGGGGTAGAGCTTCTGCGCCATGGCCATGCCGTAGTCGGGCAGGAAGACGATCCGGTGGCGGACCCGGGCCTCGTCGGCGAACCTGACCAGCTCCTGGATCAGCCGCTTCCCGCCGTCGTCGGCGGGGTGCGCCTTGCCTGCGACGACGATCTGGATGGGCCGGGTGGGGTGGAGCAGCAGCCGGGTCAGCCGGTCCTTGTCGCGGAGCATCAGGGTGAGTCGCTTGTACGAGGGGACCCGGCGGGCGAAGCCGATGGTGAGGACGTCCGGGTCGAGGACGCCGTCGATCCAGCCGAGTTCGGCGGTGCCGGCGCCACGCCTGCGCCAGGAGGCGTAGAGCCGCTTGCGGACCTCGGTGACGAGCTGTTCGCGCAGCACCCGGCGCAGGTCCCAGATCTCGCGGTCGCCGATGGCGGCCACCGCGTCCCATCGGCGGGGCGTACCGGTGCGGTCGACGCCGATCCCGGTGGCCACCTCACCGCCGGCGAGCGCGTCCCGGGCGCGGTCCTCGCCGACCTGCCGGGCGCCCAGGCTCAGCACCTCGGGGGCGACCCAGGTCGGGGCGTGCACGCCGTTGGTGACGGAGGTGATGGGCACCTCCGCCGGGTCGAATCCCGGCCAGAGCCCGGAGAACATCTCCCGGCTGACGGCTCCGTGCAGGGTGGAGACGCCGTTGGCCCGCTGGGCGAGCCTCAGGCCCATGACCGCCATGTTGAAGATGCCGGGGGTGCCGCCCTCGTACGTCTCCTCGCCGAGGGCGAGTACGCGGTCGACGGGGACTCCGGGGAGTTCGCCGTCGTCGCCGAAGTGGCGGGCGACGAGCTGGCGGTCGAATCGGTCTATGCCGGCGGGGACGGGGGTGTGGGTGGTGAAGACGGCGCCGGCCCGGACGATTTCGAGCGCGGAGTCGAAGTCGAGCCCCTCGCCGCCGAGTTGTCCAGGGTTCTGCTCGGCCTGGTTGAGTTCCCTGATGCGTTCGAGGCCGAGGAAGCCGGCGTGGCCCTCGTTGGTGTGGAACACCTCGGGCGCGGGTGCGCCGGTGAGCCGGCACCAGGTGCGCACGGCGCGCACCCCGCCGATGCCGAGCAGCATCTCCTGCAGGAGGCGGTGGTCGCTGCCGCCGCCGTAGAGCCGGTCGGTGACGTCGCGTTCGCCGGGGGCGTTCTCCTCCACGTCGGAGTCGAGCATGAGGAGGGGGACCCTGCCGACCTGGGCCTTCCAGACGCAGGCGTGCAGGGAGCGTCCACCGGGCAGGGCGAGCACCACCCGGGCGGGGGTGCCGTCGTGTTCGCGCAGCAGGGTGACCGGGAGTTCGTTGGGGTCGAGGACCGGATAGGTCTCCTGCTGCCAGCCGTCGCGGGAGAGCGACTGGCGGAAGTAGCCGTGCCGGTAGAGCAGGCCGACGCCGATGAGCGGGACGCCGAGGTCGCTGGCGGCCTTGAGGTGGTCGCCGGCCAGGATGCCGAGTCCGCCGGAGTACTGCGGCAGGGCCGCGGTCACTCCGAACTCGGGTGAGAAGTAGGCGACGGAGCTGGGGAGTTGGCTGCCCCGGGCGAGCTGGTTCTGGTACCACCGGGGGCCGGTGAGGTAGCCGTCGAGCTCGTCGGCGGCCTCGCCGAGGCGGCCGAGGAACTCCTCGTCGCGGGCGAGTTCGGCCAGCCGGGAGGCGGAGACGGAGCCGAGGAGCCTGACCGGGTCGGCATCCTCCGGCCGCCACCCCTCGGGGTCGACGGACCGGAAGAGCTCCTGGGTCTCGGTGTGCCACGACCATCGCAGATTGCGCGCGAGGTCGTGCAGGGGTCGCAGGGGGTCGGGGAGGACGGGACGTACGGTGAACCGACGAATGGCCTTCACGCGTTCCACCTTTACAGGGGAGTTGCGAATCCGAGGGGACGCCGCACCACGGTGTGCGCCGCTCCGCCACTGACGACGGTAACGGCCCGGGGCTCCGTCCTGCCACGGCGCACGGGGTCGTCGCGCGGTCCGGCGCACGCGTCCGCGGGTCCCCGGCGCCGCCCCAGGGGCCCCGGCGGTCCCGGCAATCCCGCCCGCTCCGCACGGATATGGCTGATTTCACCCCCTCGGGCGACCTTGTGGGCGTGGGCCGGCCGGGAGAGGCTTCCGGGGTGGCGAACCCACCGGGAGGTGCGAGTCGCCGGAGCGCGGGTACCCGGTGACTCGTGTGACGCCGCACGCCCGATGCCGGGCACCGGACGCGCGCGGCGTCCGGATGACGACCCAGTAGTTAACACGACGCCGGGTTGACCGCGCGAAAGCGATGGGAAGGCTACCCGCGTACACAGCCGACCCGGCGGCACACGTCCTCGCGCACACCCCCGCAGCGTGCGCGTCATCCCCGCGCACGCCAGCCATTCGAGTGCCATTCGAGTGAACGCGGACAGGAGCGGCCATGCCCACAGCCCGTCAGCAGACAGCTGAGCAGCTACAAAGGACTGATCCCCATTCTCGCGGCACGCGGATGCGGTCCTCGCCGCGCGTGCCGTCGTCCCCGCACGCCCCGCTCCAGCTTTCAGGTGATGTCATGATCGGTCGTATCCCCGTCCTGGACGTCCTTCCGCTCGTCGATTGCGGCAGACGCCCGGCGAAGGCGGTGGTGGGCGAGACCTTCCAGGTCTCCGCCACCGTCTTCCGCGAAGGCCATGACGCGGTGGCGGCCAACGTCGTACTGCGCGACCCGAGCGGACGGCGCGGCCCGTTCGTGCCGTTGCGCGAACTCGCTCCCGGTACGGACCGGTGGGGTGCCGACGTCACCCCGGACACGGAGGGGCGCTGGTCGTACAAGGTCGAGGCGTGGAGCGACCCGTTGACCACCTGGCGGCGGCTCGCGCAGATCAAGATCCCGGCCGGGATCGACACCGAGCTGGTGCTCGCCGAGGGCGCGGCACTGTACGAGCGCGCCGCCTCGGGCGTGCCGAAGAAGGACGGCCGGGAGGCGGTCCTGGCCGCCGTCGACGCGTTGCGGGACACCACCCGTACGCCTGCGGCCCGGCTGGCGGCGGCGCTCACCCCGGCGGCGGCCGACCCGCTCGCCCGCTTCCCGCTGCGCGAGCTGGTCACCGCTTCGCGCCCCCTCCCGCTGGTCGTCGAGCGCCCGCGTGCGCTGTACGGCGCGTGGTACGAGCTCTTCCCGCGCTCCGAGGGCGCCCGCCGCGAGAGCGTCCCCGGCGGCGGGACCCGGCTGGTCAGCGGCACGTTCCGGACGGCGGCCGAGCGGCTCCCGGCGGTGGCCGCGATGGGCTTCGACGTCGTCTACCTGCCGCCGGTCCACCCCATCGGGACCTCCCACCGCAAGGGTCCGGACAACTCCCTCACCGCGGGCGCGGACGATCCCGGTGTGCCCTGGGCGATCGGTTCGGCGGACGGCGGCCACGACGCCGTCCATCCGGACCTCGGCACGCTGGAGGACTTCGACCACTTCGTGGAGACCGCCCGCACCCTGCGGATGGAGATCGCCCTGGACTTCGCGCTCCAGTGCTCCCCGGACCACCCCTGGGTGAAGGAGCACCCTGAGTGGTTCCACCACCGCCCCGACGGCTCGATCGCGTACGCGGAGAACCCGCCGAAGAAGTACCAGGACATCTACCCCATCGCCTTCGACAAGGACATGCCGGGGCTGGTCGCGGAGACGGTACGGGTGCTGCGGTTCTGGATGGACCACGGAGTGCGGCTCTTCCGTGTGGACAACCCGCACACCAAGCCGGTCGTCTTCTGGGAGCAGGTGATCGAGAAGATCAACGGCACCGACCCGGACGTGGTCTTCCTCGCCGAGGCGTTCACCCGCCCCGCGATGATGCACACCCTCGCGAAGGCCGGTTTCCAGCAGTCGTACACGTACTTCACCTGGCGGAACACGAAGCAGGAACTGACCGAGTACGCCCTGGAGGTCTCCGGCGAGGCCGCCTCGTACATGCGCCCCAACTTCTTCGTGAACACCCCCGACATCCTTCCCGGCTACCTCCAGGACGGCGGCCGGCCCGCCTTCGAGGCCCGGGCCGTGCTGGCCGCGACGCTCTCCCCGTCCTGGGGCGTGTACGCGGGATTCGAGCTGTGCGAGAACACCCCGACGCGTCCGGGGAGCGAGGAGTACCTGCACTCGGAGAAGTACGAACTCAGGCCCAGGGACTGGGAGTCGGCCGAACGAGAGGGACGTTCGCTGGCTCCGCTGATCACGTCGCTCAACCGGATCAGGCGCCGCCACCCGGCGCTCCGGCAGCTGCGGGACGTCCACTTCCACTCCGCCGACAACGAAGCGCTGATCGTCTACAGCAAGCGCTCCGGATCGAACACCCTCCTGGTGGTCGTGAACCTCGACCCGCACCACACCCAGGAGGCCACGGTCTCGTTGGACATGCCGCAACTCGGCCTCGACTGGCACGAGAGCGTGCCGGTGCGCGACGAGCTCACCGGCGACACCTATCACTGGGGCAGGACCTTCTACGTGCGCCTAGAGCCGGGTATCACGCCCGCGCACGTCGTCGTCCTGCGACCGTCCCCGCCGACCGGAGGGTCACCCACACCATGATCGTGAATGAGCCTGTTCCCGACACCTTCGAGGACACCCCCGCCAAGGACCGCGATCCCGACTGGTTCAAGCGCGCCGTCTTCTACGAGGTCCTCGTCCGGTCCTTCCAGGACTCCAACGGCGACGGCATCGGAGACCTCAAGGGCATCACCGCCAAGCTGGACTATCTCCAGTGGCTCGGCATCGACTGCCTCTGGCTGCCGCCCTTCTTCAAGTCGCCTCTGCGCGACGGCGGTTACGACGTCTCGGACTACACCGCCGTGCTTCCCGAGTTCGGCGACCTCGCCGACTTCGTGGAGTTCGTGGACGCCGCGCACCAGCGCGGCATGCGCGTCATCATCGACTTCGTCATGAACCACACGAGCGATCAGCACGAGTGGTTCCAGCAGTCCCGGTCGGACCCCGACGGGCCGTACGGCGACTACTACGTCTGGGCCGACGACGACAAGCAGTTCCCCGACGCGAGGATCATCTTCGTCGACACGGAGACCTCGAACTGGACCTTCGACCCGGTGCGCAAGCAGTACTACTGGCACCGGTTCTTCTCGCACCAGCCCGACCTCAACTACGAGAACCCGGCGGTCCAGGAGGAGATCATCTCCGCCCTCCGCTTCTGGCTGGACCTCGGCATCGACGGCTTCCGCGTGGACGCCGTGCCGTACCTCTACCAGCGCGAGGGCACCAACTGCGAGAACCTCCCCGAGACCCACGGCTTCCTCAAGCGGGTCCGCAAGGAGATCGACGCCAACTACCCGGACACCGTCCTGCTCGCCGAGGCCAACCAGTGGCCCGAGGACGTCGTCGACTACTTCGGCGACTACCAGTCCGGCGGCGACGAGTGCCACATGGCGTTCCACTTCCCGGTGATGCCGCGCATCTTCATGGCGGTACGGCGGGAGAGCCGCTACCCGGTCTCCGAAGTCCTCGCCAAGACACCGGCGATCCCGAAGAACTGCCAGTGGGGCATCTTCCTGCGCAACCACGACGAGCTCACCCTCGAAATGGTCACGGACGAAGAGCGCGACTACATGTACGCGGAGTACGCCAAGGACCCGCGGATGCGCGCCAACATCGGCATCCGGCGCCGCCTCGCCCCGCTGCTGGACAACGACCGCAACCAGATCGAGCTGTTCACCGCTCTGCTGCTGTCCCTGCCCGGCTCCCCGATCCTCTACTACGGGGACGAGATCGGGATGGGCGACAACATCTGGCTGGGCGACCGCGACGGGGTGCGCACCCCGATGCAGTGGACCCCGGACCGCAACGCCGGGTTCTCCTCCAGCGACCCGGGCCGGCTCTTCCTGCCCACGATCATGGACCCGGTCTACGGCTACCAGGTCACCAACGTCGAGGCGTCGATGGCGTCGCCCTCCTCACTGCTGCACTGGACCCGGCGGATGATCGAGATCCGCAAGCAGAATCCGGCCTTCGGGCTGGGCGAGTACACCGAACTGCCGTCGTCCAACCCGGCGGTGCTCGCGTTCACCCGTGAGTACGGGGACGACCTCGTGCTGTGCGTCCACAACTTCTCCCGGTTCGCACAGCCGACGGAGCTCGATCTGAGGTCCTTCAACGGACGCCACCCGGTCGAACTGATCGGCGGGGTACGCTTCCCCGCCATCGGCGAGTGGCCCTACCTGCTCACTCTCGCCGGACACGGCTTCTACTGGTTCCGCCTGCGGAAGGAAGCTCCGGCCATCTGACGGGCGCCACCGGGGTGTTACGCCCCGGTCAACGGTACGCACGGCTCCTGCGGGACGGTTTTGGCCGTCCCGCACGGGGCACTCTCCCCCACATCGAGCGTTGGACGGCTTCGCGTGGCCGTTGGGCCATTCGAGTCCGTACGCACCATCCTCAGCCGACACGTCCCGCACAGCCGGACAGCCATTGCCGCAATCCGGGACACTCCTCGCATCTGTGTGCCCGGGGAAAGGACGCGATGCCATGTCGGAGGCTGCATCCACTCACGTCGCCCTGGCGAAAAGCACCACGAAACAGGCGCCCCACCCGCAACCCCATCCACGGCCGGGGGGCGCCGCGGCGGGGACCGCGCTGCTGCCCTCCCTCGCCCCGCTGCTCCACGACTGGCTGCCCCGGCAACGATGGTTCGCCGGCAAGGGCCACCCCGTGGCCGGGTTCACCCTGGTCTCCGCGACCGAGATACTGCCGGTCGACTCCGCCACGACCGGCCCCGGGCTGCTGCACCTCCTGGTCCGGGTCCACCAGCCCGGACTGCCCGCCCGCGCCACCGGCGACTGCTACCAACTCCTGCTCGGGGTGAGGACGGACCTGCCACCGAGCCTGGCCCCCGCCCTCATCGGGCGGGTCGCGGACGGCCCGCTGGCCGGCCGCACCGTGTACGAGGGCCTCCACGACCCCCGGCTCGCCGGTCTCCTGCTGGAGCGGTTCCGCCGCCCCGGCCCGCTCGGCGCGCTCCGCTTCGAGCGCGCGGAAACGATTCCGGCCGGGCTCACGCCCCGGCTGCTGGACACCGAACAGTCCAACTCCTCGCTCGTCTTCGGCGACGCGTACATCCTGAAGATCCTGCGGAGGGTCTTCCCGGGAACCAACCCGGATCTGGAGCTGCCGCTCGCCCTCGTCGGCGAAGGGTGCGGACGGGTGCCCGCACCCGTCGCCTGGTTCGAGGCGGCCACTCCGGAACCGCTCACCCTCGGCGTACTGCAACCCTTCCTGCGCGGCGCGGAGGACGGCTGGCAACTGGCCCTCGGCGCACTCGCCGAGGGGCGCGACTTCGTCCCGGAATCCCGTGCGCTCGGCAGGGCCACCGCCGAGGTGCACTCCGCGCTCGCCTCCGCCCTGCCCGGCCCCGACCTGCGCCTGGCGGGCACCGAGGCACTGGTCGCCGGGATGACCCAGCGGCTGGAGGCGACCGCGCAGGCCGTCCCCGTACTCCTGCCGTACGTCCCCGCACTGCGCGCCGCCTTCGACGCGCTGGGGGGGCTCGGGCGCCGGGGCCGCTCCTGGGCCACCCACCGGGTCCACGGCGATCTGCATCTCGGGCAGACACTCCGCGGCGCCGACGGGTTCTGGTCGCTCATCGACTTCGAGGGCGAACCCGCCAAACCGCTCGCCGAACGCCGCAGCCCACAGCCGCCGGTGCGCGACGTCGCCGGGATGCTCCGCTCCTTCGACTACGCGGCCCGCTCCCACCGGCCCTGGAGCGACGCGTGGGCGGAGCGCTGCCGTTCCGCGTACTGCGAGGGGTACGCCGAAATCTCGGGCACCGACCCGCGCAGCGAACCCGAGCTGCTGCGCGCCCACGAGACGGACAAGGCGGTGTACGAGGTGCTGTACGAGGCACGGCACCGCCCCGACTGGCTGCCCGTCCCGATGGCCGCGATCCAGCGGCTGGCCGCGTCCACCTGATCCGGGTCCGCGCGGCTCCCCCGCCGCGCGGCCCGGTGGACCCGCGGGCGCGTCCCGGCCCGCGCCCTTGGCCCCCCCGACCGCCCGGAAATCCCCGTTCCGCCCCGCCCCCACCCCGACCGACCCCCCGAGGAGGCCGTCCCCCGTGACCGCCCGTAAGCCGTCCAGGAAAACGCCCGCCCCCGTCGAAGCCTCGGCCGAGGCCGCACCCGCCCCCCAGCCGGTGACGACCGAGACGGCCGACGGGCCAGTGGCGGTGGCCTCCACCTCCGCCGCCGCCACGGTCACCGCCACCGCGCCCGCGCCGGCGAAGCGCCCCAAGGCCAAGCGGAAGAACGGCGTGCCGCCCCACCCCCGGCGCGGCGGCACCGACGCCGGCGAAGGCGAAGGCGCCCGGCCCGCCCCCGCCCTGCACGACGCCGACCGGGGCCGGCTGCTCGCCGGCGAGCACCACGCCCCGCACGACCTGCTCGGCGCGCACCCCCACGACGGCGGGGTACTGGTACGGGCGCTGCGCCCGCACGCGCGCGGCGTGACGGTGCTCGCCGAGGGGCTGCGCGCCGAACTGCTCGACGACGGCGACGGCTTCTTCTCCGCCGTCCTGCCGCTCAAAGCCGTACCCGCCTACCGGCTGCTGGTCACCTACACGGACAACGAGATCGAGATCGAGGACCCGTACCGCTTCCTGCCCGCGATCGGCGAGCTCGACCTGCACCTGATCGGCGAGGGCCGGCACGAGGAGCTGTGGACCGCGCTGGGCGCGCGGATCATGGAGCACCAGGGCGTATCCGGAACCCGGTTCACCGTGTGGGCGCCCAACGCGCGCGGGGTGCGGATCGCGGGTGACTTCACCTACTGGGACAGCACCGGCCTGCCGATGCGTTCGCTCGGGTCGACCGGCGTGTGGGAGCTCTTCCTCCCCGGGGTCGGCGAGGGCGCCCTCTACAAGTTCGACCTCTGCCGCCCGGACGGCTCGCACACCCTGCGCGCGGACCCGATGGCCCGGGCCGCCGAGATCCCGCCCGCCACCGCCTCGGTGGTCACGGCCTCGCACTACGCGTGGCAGGACGGCGACTGGATGGAGCGCCGAGGCGACCGCCCGGTGCACGAGGCGCCGTTCTCCGTATACGAAATCCATCTCCCCTCCTGGCGCCCGCGCCTGACGTACCGCCAGCTGGCCGAGCAGCTGCCGGCGTACGTCAAGGACCTGGGCTTCACGCACGTGGAGCTGATGCCGGTCTCCGAGCACCCGTTCGGCGGCTCCTGGGGCTACCAGGTGACCGGCTTCTTCGCGCCGACCTCCCGCATGGGCACCCCCGACGACTTCCGGCACCTGGTGGACTCGCTGCACCGGGCGGGCATCGGCGTGATCATGGACTGGGTGCCCGCGCACTTCCCGCGCGACGAATGGGCACTGGCGGAGTTCGACGGACGCCCGCTGTACGAGCACTCCGACCCGTCCCGCGCCGCGCACCCGGACTGGGGCACCCTGGAGTTCGACTACGGCCGCACCGAGGTCCGCAACTTCCTCGTCTCCAACGCCACGTACTGGTGCGAGGAGTTCCACATCGACGGCCTGCGGGTCGACGCGGTCGCCTCCATGCTCTACCTCGACTACTCCCGCGAGGACGGCCAGTGGTCGCCCAACGAGCACGGCGGCCGGGAGAACCTGGACGCGGTGGCCTTCCTCCAGGAGATGAACGCGACCGTCTACCGCCGCAACCCCGGGGTGGTGACGATCGCCGAGGAGTCCACCGCCTGGAACGGCGTCACGCGCGCCACCCACCACACCGGCCCGGACGGTATCGGCGGCCTCGGGTTCGGGCTGAAGTGGAACATGGGCTGGATGCACGACTCCCTCACCTACATGGCGAAGGAACCGGTGCACCGCAAGTACCACCACGACGAGATGACCTTCTCGATGGTGTACGCGTACAGCGAGAACTACGTGCTGCCGATCTCGCACGACGAGGTGGTGCACGGCAAGCAGGCGCTGGTCTCGAAGATGCCCGGCGACTGGTGGCAGCAGCGCGCGAACCACCGCGCCTACCTCGGCTTCATGTGGGCCCACCCCGGAAAGCAACTCCTCTTCATGGGACAGGAGTTCGCTCAGGGCGCCGAGTGGTCGGAGGGCCACGGCCCGGACTGGTGGCTGCTCGACCCGGCGTACGAGGCGTCCGCCGACCACCGGGGCGTACGCGACCTGGTCGGCGACCTGAACGCGGTGTACGGCGCGGTGCCCGCGCTCTGGCAGCGCGACACCGACCCGGGCGGCTTCAGCTGGGTGGACGGCGGCGCGGCGGAGGACAACGTCCTCGCGTTCCTCCGCTTCGACGCGGACGGCTCGCCGCTGCTCGCGGTCTCCCACTTCTCGCCGGCGGTCCGGCACGACTACCGGCTCGGGGTGCCGGCGTCGGCCGGGAGCTGGGTGGAGGTGCTGAACACCGACTCGGCCCGCTACGGCGGCAGCGACGTGCGCAACGAGGAGCCGCTGAAGCCGGAGGAGGTACCGGCGCACGGCCGTCAGGTCAGCATCACGGTGACCCTGCCGCCGCTCGCGACGGTCTGGTTCCGCCCGGCCTGACCGGCGGCCCGGCGCTGCTCAGTACCGTCGGCTCCGCCCTCCAAGCCGCCCTGCTGGTCAGCGCCGTCGCCGTGGTCTGGGTCGTCTCCCGGCGCGGCCGGGCCGAGAGCCGCCTCGACGAACACCTCGACCGGCTGGTGCGCGTCCTGCCCCTGACCGCCCTCGCCCTCACCCTGCTCAGCCTCGGCTACGTCGCCTGGTCCCGCCCCGGCTGGCAGTCGGCCGGACGGCTGCCGGGCGACGAGACCTTCGGCACGCTCGTCCTC